>JARICQ010000008.1 GCA_029264075.1 Tissierellaceae bacterium
TCTGATAATATATTAAGGTAGTTTAGACAATTTGAGAGGTGGAAATATATGATAGATGCAGAAAAATTAGATAGGATTCTTAAAAAGGTTGAGAAGCCTGCTAGATATATAGGTATGGAAGAAAACTCTGTAGTCAAAGATTTGGAGAAGGTGAAGGTTAAGTTTGCCTTTTGCTTTCCAGATATCTACGATGTAGGAATGTCTCACTTGGGACTCCACATCATATACAATTTAATCAATGACCAAGAGGAGTATGCTTGTGAGAGAGTATTCTCTCCTTGGACAGATATGGAAGATTTTATGAGAGAAGACAATATTCCCCTATATACATTGGAGAATAAGGAAGAAATCAAGAATTTTGATTTTCTTGGCTTCACACTTCAATATGAAATGAGTTATACAAATATATTAAATATTTTAGATTTAGGAGAAATCCCTCTGCTTTCAAAGGATAGAGGAGAGGAAGATCCTCTAGTGATAGCAAGTGGACCTTGTGTCTACAATCCAGAGCCAATAGCAGATTTTATAGACTTTTTCCTAGTGGGAGAAGGAGAAGAAATAACACTTGAAATACTAGACTTATACAAGCTTCACAAGGAAAATGGTGGAGATAGAAAGGGTTTTTTGAAGGAAGTTGTAAAATTAGAGGGTATATATGTTCCTAGTTTTTATGAAATTGAATACAAGGAAGATGATACCATAAAAGAGATGAAGAGAATAGTAGAAGAGGCCCCAACTAGTGTGAAAAAGAGAATGATATTGGATCTTGATACTATGTATTCTCCTGAGAAGATGATTGTACCTCTTATAGAGACTGTGCATGATAGAGTAAGCATGGAAATATTTAGGGGATGTACTCATGGATGTAGATTTTGCCAGGCTGGTATGACCTATAGGCCTATCAGAGAAAAATCAGTTGATAGGGTTGTAGAATTAGCAGAGAAACTAGTAAAGAGTACAGGATATGAAAATGTTTCTCTTTCATCTCTTAGTTCTTGCGACTATTCAGAGCTCTACCTTCTCATATCAAAACTGATGGAAACATTTGAAGATAAAAAGGTAGGTATATCCCTACCCTCACTTAGGCTTGATAGTTTTAGCATAGATATACTAAAGGAGATAGAGAGGGTTAGAAAATCAGGCCTTACATTTGCACCTGAGGCTGGAAGCCAAAGACTTAGGGATGTAATCAATAAGGGAATAACAGAAGAAGATTTGGTGAATACAATAAGCTATATATTTGATGAGGGATGGTCGACTGTCAAACTTTACTTTATGCTAGGACTCCCAACAGAAACAGATGAAGATGTATTGGGAATAAAGGATTTAGCCTATCTTGTAAAAGATTTATTTTTTGACAGGCCAAAAGAAGACAGAAAGGGCAACTTGAAAGTTACAGCATCAGCAGCCTGCTTTGTTCCCAAGCCATTTACTCCTTTTCAGTGGGTAGGACAAACTACAATGGATGAATTTTATAGGAGGATCTACCTTCTAAGAGATGAAATAAAGGACCCCAAGATTAAATTCAACTATCACGATCCCAAGCTTAGCTATATGGAGGGTGTAATAGCTCGTGGGGATAGAAGACTATCGAGTCTGATTTTAAGAGCCTTTGAAAAAGGATGCAAGTTTGATGGCTGGAGCGAACATTTCAAATATGAAACTTGGCTAGAGGCTATGGATGAGCTTGGAATAGATGGGGAATTCTATGCAAATAGAAAAAGAGATGAAGATGAAGTATTTGCCTGGGACTTTATAGATATAGGAGTATCAAAAGAATATTTGAAAAAAGAATACCATAGGGCAATTTCAGAAGAAACAACTAGTGACTGTAGGGACGGATGTAGGTCTTGCGGTATATCTGATTGTGTGATGAGAGGTGTTTATAGTTGATCTTAAGGCTTGCATTTAACAAAAGAAGTTATTTAAAATATATAGGACACTTAGATTTGCTGAGACTATTTCAAAGAACTATCAACAAGACTGAGATAGATATAAAATACTCTCAAGGTTTCAATCCACACCCTAGAATATCTATAGCAAGCCCCCTATCCCTAGGAATAGAGAGCATGGAAGAATATGTGGATATAGAATTGAACACAGAAATGCCAGTAGAAGAGTTTATTGATAGGATGAATAGGGCTCTTCCAAAGGGAATAGAGATATTAAGGGGAAAATATATAGATACAAAAAAACCAGTAGCCGCTATGATTGCCTGGGCATTCTATGAGATTACATTTAAGACAGAGACTATTTTAACTAGAGAAGAAATCGATTTCAAAATCAAGGACTATATCTCTAGAGAAGAGATAATTATATTAAAAAAGAGAAGAAAAAAGAGAAGAAAAATAGAAACAGAGGTAGATATAAGAGCTTTGATAGCCAATCTAAATTTAAAGACAGTTGATAGTAATAGGATTACTCTAGAAAGCTTGTTAAAGACTGGTGGAGATGGAAATCTAAAACCAATAGAGCTAGTTAAATCTATCAGTGTAGAAGAAGAGATGGGTGTGGATTTGGAATCAGTAAATATCAAGCGGATCCACCTATATGCAGAAGAAAATGGTGAGATCTACAAGCCCGTATAGAAGGAGAACTAGATGAATTATATTTTTATAGATTCAAAAGATAAGAGAGAAATGGTTGGCTTAGTTGAAAATGATAGATTGGTTGAATTTTATATAGAGGAAAAAAGAAATAAAAAAATATTTGGAAACATCTATAGGGCCAGGGTAGATAAAGTTGTCAGTGGAATAGATGCAGCCTTTATAGATATAGGAAGAGAAAGGAATGCATACCTTCATGTAAATCAAGTAAGATCAGGCGATATGAATTCTAGAGCTGTCAAAGATAAAATAGGAGATCTATTAAAAGAAGGCCAAGAAATAATAGTTCAAGTTACAAAAGAAGAAGTTGGAGAAAAGGGTGCCAAGCTTACTAATCACATAGAGCTTAAGGGAAGGTATATTGTGCTTACGCCCTATTCTAAGACTATAAGCATTTCAAAAAAAATAGATAAAAAAGAAAGAGATAGGCTTTTAAGCTATTCAAAAGAATTTGTGAAAGATGATATTGGCTTTATAATTAGAACAGCTGCAAAGGGTATTGAAATAGAAAAGATAAGAGATGAATATAATATACTATTTGAAAGATATAAAAAAATCGAAAGAGAAAGAAACTTTCTACCCTGTCCAAAGCTCATATACTCTGAAGGAGATATTGGATATCAAATAATTAGAGATCTCTTCAATGAAGATATTGAAAAGATTAAAGTAAATAGAGAGTCCTACTATGAAGACCTACTCATTATGGAGGAAAGTCATCCATTTAAGTTTTCACATAAATTGGTCCTAGATAAAGACTTTTCTATTTCATTAGACCAAAAATTAAGTAGGGAGATTAGAAATTCACTAATTAGAAAAGTAGAACTTAAAAGTGGTGCATATTTAATCGTAGACCAATTAGAAGCCCTAAGTGTTATAGATGTAAATAGTGGAAAATTTACAAAAACAAATTCCTTAAGGGACACTGTGATAAAAACAAATATAGAAGCGGCCCTAGAAATAGCAAGGCAGATTAGGCTAAGAGATATTGGTGGAATAATCCTAGTTGATTTTATTGATATGAAAAACAAAGAAGATGAAGATAGGCTTCTGGCTATACTAAAGAAAGAACTAGCTAGAGATAGAAACAAGACAAGACTAGTAGATATAACTGGACTTGGGCTGGTAGAGCTGGTTAGAAGAAAGAGACGAAAATCATCTATATCAAAATATTATTCTATTTGTCCTAAATGTGAAGGACTTGGGAAGATTTTCATTGACATTTAGCTTATATTTTGTTAAGATGGTCTAGTATGTAAGCCACACAATCTGGGTATTAAGTCTGAAGAGCACCCTGTATTGGTGAGACTGGTAATGGGAGGTGCAAGTTTAATGTATGCAGTTATAGAAACAGGTGGGAAACAATATAGAGTTAAACAAGGTGATGTCTTATTTGTAGAGAAACTAGATGCTGATGAAGGAGATACGATAGATATAGACAAGGTTCTTCTAGTATCTAATGAAGGAAATGTTTCTGCGGGCAAGCCTTATGTTGACGGAGCTAAAGTTGAAGCTAAAGTTTTAGAGCAAGGGAAAGCAAAAAAAATCATTGTCTTTAAAATCAAAGCTAAGAAAAACTATAGAAAAAAGCAAGGACATCGTCAACCATTTACAAAGTTAAAAATTGAGAGCATAGTAGGTTAATTAGATGATAAGAGTTAAGATATACAAGGATAAAAATGGCTATATAAGAAGATACTCCATAAGTGGTCATTCAAATTATGCCGAATATGGATTTGATATAGTTTGTGCAGGAGTTTCTGCTCTTAGCCAAACAGCACTAATTTCCCTTGTAGAAGTATGTGATATAGAAGAAAAAAGTATAAAATATAAAATAGATGATAAGACAGGATTTCTTGACGTTAGATTATCCAAAGATATCCAAATTCTCAAGCTAGAGAAGAGTCAAATACTACTTAAATCTCTAGTTATTGGGATAGAATCAATAATTAAAAATTATCCGGATTATATAAACCTTGAATATAGGAGGTGCAGTCATGATTAGATTGAATTTACAATTATTTGCTTCTAAAAAAGGAGTAGGTAGCTCGAGAAACGGTAGAGACAGTGTTGGTAGAAGACTTGGAGTCAAAAGAGGAGATGGACAATTTGTTTTATCTGGAAATATCCTTGTAAGACAAAGAGGAACCAAAATCCACCCAGGCAACAATGTAGGGCGAGGCAAAGATGATACACTATTTGCAACTGTCGACGGATTAGTTAAGTTTGAAAGAAAAGGCAAAAATAGAAAACAAGTTAGCGTTTATACTGTAGAAGAAGAGTTAGCATAAATTCTAAGCTTACCAATTAGGTAAGCTTATATTTTTATCTAATATTAAATAATTTAAAATAGTATGGGTATAATGTAAATAGTCAATATAAAATTTAGAAATTGCTTAAATAATGAGGATGATGATAAATGTTTATAGATATAGCTGATATTCATGTTAAAGGTGGAAATGGTGGAAATGGTGCAGTTGCTTGGAGAAGAGAAAAGTACGAACCGGCTGGTGGACCTTATGGGGGAGATGGAGGTAATGGAGGCAATATAATCCTTAAAGCTGACGACGGTATAAGGACCCTTATGGACTTTAGATATAAGAGGGTCTATAAGGGTGATAGTGGGGAAGACGGAAGAGGCAAAAAGCAGTTTGGAAAGGCTGGAAAGGATATCATACTTAAAGTTCCAGTAGGTACACTTGTAAAAGATAAGGAAAGTGGAGGAGTTATAGTAGATTTAAAGGATAAGGATCAAACATTTACAATAGCCAGAGGTGGTAAGGGTGGAAGAGGAAATGCAAAGTTTGCAACCTCTACCAGACAAGCGCCTGGCTTTGCAGAGCCTGGCACAAGAGGACAGGAAAGAGATATAGTACTTGAGCTGAAAACTATTGCAGATGTAGGATTGATTGGATTTCCCAATGTAGGAAAGTCAACCATACTATCAACTATTTCAGCAGCAAAGCCAAAGATTGCAAACTATCACTTTACAACCCTTACACCAAATTTAGGTGTAGTTAGGATAGAGGAGGAAAAATCTTTTGTAATAGCGGATATACCAGGACTTATTGAAGGCGCCCATGAAGGAGCAGGACTTGGACATAACTTTCTTAAACATATTGAAAGAACAAGAGTCTTAGTCCATGTCTTGGATATCTCTGGATCAGAAGCTAGGGATCCAATAGAAGATTTCTATAAAATAAATGAAGAGCTTTCAAGGTATAATATAAAACTAGAAAATAAACTTCAGATAATAGCTGCAAATAAAATAGATATTTTAGATGGAAATCAATTGGAAGAGCTAAAGGCTGAGCTTGAGCCAAAGGGATACAAGATATTTCCAGTATCCGCAGCTACAAGGCAGGGCATAGATGAGCTTAAGTATGGTATGTGGGAGCTTTTATCCCAGGTAGAAGATGATTACCAGACCTTTGATGAGGAACTAGTCTACTACGAAGAAGAGATAAAAGAAGATGATATAATAGTAGAAAAAAGAGATGGAAAATATATAGTAGAGGGTAGCTTTATAGAAAGACTTCTTGAATCTACTTACTTTGACGATGTAGATTCACTGAGATACTTCCAAGATACCTTAAGAAGAAAAGGTGTAATTGATAAATTAAGAGACTTAGATGTAGGTGAAGAAGATAGTGTATTTATATGTGACTATGAATTTGAATTTTTTGAGTAAGGAGGGGATAGTTTGTTAACAGGAAAACAAAGAGCATACTTAAAAAGCAAGGCAAATACTATGGATCCATTGTTTCAAATAGGGAAGAATGGACTTACAGAAAACTTTGTTGAACAAGTAAAAGAGGCACTAGAAGCTAGAGAGTTGATCAAGATAAAGGTATTAAACAACAGCTCCCTAGAAGCAGATGAAGTTGCAAAGGAAATCTGCCAAAGAGCCGATGCTGAATATGTACAAAGCATGGGAAATAAACTAGTTATATATAAGGAGTCCGAAGAAAACAAAACAATATTTTTACCAAAATAATGCTTTGGAGTGATGGAGATGAAAATTGGTGTAATGGGTGGAACTTTTGACCCCATCCATATGGGGCATCTAATATCTGCTGAATACGCTAGGGAACATG
>JARICQ010000027.1 GCA_029264075.1 Tissierellaceae bacterium
CTTGCCAGCACTTGGATCTTTTCCACCTGACCATTCATATACTTCTTGCCCACAGCAGCTGCATAGGCTACTGCTATTGGCTCGGTACATCCAATGGCTGGAACAGTTTCACCTTTAATCATCTCCAGTAGGTATTGTTTTTTTTCCACTTTATTCACATCTTCACACCCTTGTCTATTTTATGTGTTCTAGTATATGTATATTCGCTAACTATATTATAGTATACTTGGGCAGTTTATGGAATAATATTTTATTTATGTTATAATAACTATTAAATAATCTAACATGGAGGTAGAAAATGACTAGGAAATCTTGGAAAGAATACTTTATGGAAATAACGGAACTCGTAGCAAGTAGGTCAACATGTGATAGGGCCTTTGTTGGCTGTATACTAGTAAATGATGACAATAGGATAGTCTCAAGTGGCTACAATGGATCAGTATCTGGAAATCCCCACTGTGATGATGTAGGCCATACCATGAGAGCTGGCCACTGTATAGCAACTATACACGCAGAGATGAATGCCCTTCTCTACTGTGCCAAGGAGGGGATCTCAGTAAAGGAATGCACTGCATATGTAACGCATTTCCCCTGCCTAAACTGTACCAAGGCCCTTATCCAAGCAGGAATCAAATATATTTATTACAAGAATGACTATAGGGTAGATGAATACGCAGTTGAACTCTTAAGGAACAACAAGGTCGGACATGAAAAAATATAAGGGACTAGCTATCTGCCAAGCCCCCTATATCAAATTCATAGAATTCTAATCGATTTGGAGTCACGACTCCAGGTTTTCTAAGCTCATCCGCCACCTGTGGTGCAAGCAGTAAGCAAGACAGTTGCGATGGAAATAATAAATAATAATATAGTTTTTTTCTTTGACATGTGGTCGCTCCCCTTTTTTAGCCATATTTTCACATATATAATAAGTTATCACTTCTACATATTTATACCCACCATATCCATGACTCAATTAATTATATTCAAAATTTAAAAACTTGCTAAAATTCAAGCATATTATAGATAAAAAAATCCTGAAAAAATAAATTTTTCAGGATTTTTATAGTTTTTTTCTATATCTAGTCATCTATTTCTATAAGTTGACCAGTTTCTACATTATACGTGTATTCAATATTGTCTAGGCCACTTCTCTCAATATCAACTTCTAGTTCAGTTCTTCCATCATCTAACTCTAGTGACCATTCATCTAATACTGCATCTGCCCCTGCTGCTAGTAGGGCTTCATCTACCAAAGCTGCTACTTTTTCTGTATCTTCTCTAGTAACTTCTTCTAGATCATCGTCATCTAGTATATCCATATCTTCATCTCTTTTTAGGATATCTCCACTTATTGGATCTATCTTTATTTCATATTCTTTTTCAGCATCATATCCCTCTATCTTATATACATACTGGCCCATGTCCCTGTCTAATTGGACTTCCTTGACAGTTGTAGCTGGATATTCTTCCATGTATATGTCAAAGGCTTCTTCTGGCTTTATAGTCAGTGCTGAATAATCATCTGCTTGTCCAGCATCTAGGACTGGTTCTTCTACTACTGGATCGTCACTAGCTTCTTCTTCAAGATCTGGCTCATCCACTAGTGTTTCATCTTCTACAACTACATCCTCATCTGGGCTTGTATTTGGATCCATTCCGTCATCTGTAGTACAAGCTGTAAGTGTAAGTGCTAAAATCAGGATAAGTGGCAAAACTATTCTTTTCCTAAACAATTAAATCAATCTCCTTTTTTATTTTTATCCTTCCTATTGCTCTTCTAATTTCATCTTCAAGGATTCTAAGATGATCCACCCCCTTATACAAGGCTTACCCATCATCTAAATACCTAATCATTATATTGCAAATCGTAATTTCTCATCACAAATAAGACTAGTCTATCATTGCCTCCTTGGCAAGTCTATCAGCTTCTTCATTGTATTCTACACCTGAATGTGCCTTTACCTTGATGAATTTTACATCTATCTGGTCTTTTATCCCATCATAGAATTTCTTGTAATTTTTAGTTCCCTCTTTATTTGTCTTCCAATTTCCCTCGGCCCAGTCCCTTATCCCTGTATAGTCAAAATGAAGGTAGAGGGTCTTCTTTTTTTCTTTTACAGCAATTTCCATAGCTACCATTGCACCCTTTAGCTCTCCAGACACATTTCGCATGCTGGCAAGTTCAAGATCGTCATCCCTTCCACTATAGGTCTCCTTGCCCTCCCTAGTAATGAATACAACACCATAGCTATAGGTAAAACTATCAAGGTCAAAGCTTCCATCTACATAGGCTATAGCTTCTTTTTCCTTAAGCTCTATTGGCTGAATTAGCTTTTCTTCTTTTAATTCGGATTTGTTTTTATCTTCCCTGGACAAATCCTTAAGCTTCTTAGAAGTAACTTTATTTGAATTTGTAAATCTAAAGGCCTCTTCATATGTAGGGAACTTTTTAAAGACTGCCCCGCTATATCCCCTTACCTGTTTTTCACACTCTGCCCAGCTTTTGTAAATTCCAGGCATCTTTCCTTCTCTTACTGCATAATAATATTTAGCCATTCTTCCACCCCTATTTTACTTTAAATTCTTTGCTCGTTTACATCTGAATCTTCTTTTGAATGAGCTATCCTACTAGCTGCCGCTGCTGCTATTGCTGCTACTAGGTCATCTAAAAAGGTATTTACAGATTCGCCCTTCATCTCGTCTAATTCCTTTATTATGCCTATTTTTTCCTTATCCAAGTAACCATAATTTGTAAGTCCTATGGTTCCATATACATTTACTATGGAAAGAGGAATTATTTCATCTATACCATATAGGCCCTCATCTGTCTCTACTATAGTCTGCAGAGGCTCTGGCAGTAGTTTTTTCTCTGCTATTTCATCCAAGGCTATTCCTGTAAGTATGGCATGGATTATCTCTCTTTTTTTGAGTACAGATATTATATTTTCTTCACACAATTCCAAGGTCAAATCATCATAGTATCTTGATTGCAAAAACATAACTATCTCAGCTATATCTCTGATCTTTACCCCCCTTCTCTCCAGCATATCCAAGGTCATTGTATGTAGCTCTTCCATATTATATTTTCTTTTTTCCTTATTCATTATAACACTCCTCATATTTATTTTTCAATAGATAAGCATCTAAGCTTACTCCTACATATACCCTCAAAACTAAATTCCAATTATTATTTTTATCTTGTTTTTTTATATGATCTAAGGGGTATGAATATCTAGATAAATAAAAAATAAACTATATTGGAGTGAATAAGATGAAAAAATTACATTTAAAACTTTTGACCCTATCACTAGTGAGTATACTCCTTCTAGCTGGATGCAGCACAGACGGAGTAGATGAAGTGACTAATAGTGAAAATGAAGACCCGGTCATTGTTGATGAGACAGAGATCGATGAAGCTGAGTCTGAAGATGTGATCTTTACAGCTGAAGAGTTGAGTGAATTTGATGGCAAGGATGGAAGTCCAGCCTACATTTCCGTTGATGGCGATATCTATGATGTGACAAACGTTTCATATTGGAAGGGTGGAGACCACAATGGCTTTGAAGCAGGTAGGGACTTGACAGAGGAGATCAAGAACGTGTCTCCCCACGGAGTATCAAAATTGAAGGACCTTCCAGTCGTTGGAAGACTTGAAGATTAGTCGGGTGCTTAGCCTATGACCTATGTAAACTTAGGATGGATAAATTTAGTAGTCATTGGAATACTAGTGACACCTTATGTTTTAAACTTTTTAAATAGAAAGTTTTTCAAAACAAAAAATGCTCTCTACAAAAGAGTCTTAAAAATCTCTAGAAAAATCCACAAGCCACTTGCCCTTGTAATTGTAATTCTAGCACCTATTCATGGCTATATGGCTTTAGGTACACTCTTTAGGCTCCATACTGGGACCTTTCTATATCTATCAATACTCATCACAGCCGTTTTTGGAGGCCTATTTTATAGATTTAAAAAGAGGAAACTTTTTAAACTCCATAAAGCCATGGCCCTGGTCACAGTAATTATATTTTTAGTTCATTTTTATTTTCCAAGTGCAATCTTTTACTTGCTAAATTAACATAGCTATTTGGATTTGATCTAGAGTCCAAATAGCTATGTTTTTCTATTTGATTATATCTAGGCTTTGGAATATAATATCTTAGAAGCCTAGACTTTTAAAAGGATGTGTTCATTACATATGAAAGATGAAAAACAAAATAAAAAGAATAAATTATATAGCCTCAAATACTTTTTCTTGTCTTTTTTAGTTCTTTTTCTTATATCATTTTCAGTATTATTTATAATTGAAAAACAAGTCCGTACTGCAAAGTTTGAAGAAATCAAGAACAATGAAAAACGTATAGTTGATTTTGAAAATGATTTTATAGTAGATAAATTTAGCATGATCCTTGCCGATCTACACTATCTTCATCATGCCTTTAGGGAGGACTTGGAAAATCCAGCAAGCCACCAAAGAGTAGCATCAAACTGGAAGAGCTTCTCTAGTCAAAGAAATATATACGACCAAATAAGATATATAGACTTGGCTGGAGATGAAATAATCCGAATCAACTTAAAAGAAGACGGAGGACATATTGTTCCAGAAGGGGAGTTGCAAAATAAAAGAGATCGCTATTATTTTTATGAGACCCTGGAGCTTGAAAAAGAAACTGTTCATATTTCACAGATGGACTTAAATATTGAATTTGATAAAATAGAAGTTCCCTATAAGCCAATGATTAGATTTTCAACCACCACCCACAATGATAGTGAAAATCTTACAGGAATAATAGTACTTAATTTTCTAGCAGAAGAAGTTTTAGATAATTTTAGGCAAATTGCCTTAAATAGTCTAGGAGAAGTTTCGCTTTTAAACTCCCAAAGTTTTTGGCTTTCAAGTCAAGATCCAGACCTTGAATGGAACTTTATGTTTGAAGATCTGGAAGATAGAAACTTTCAAAATAAATATGATGAAGAGTGGGAGGAAATTAAGAATGAAGATGGTCAAATAATTTCTCAAAATGGACTCTTTACCTTCTCCAAGGTAAGTCTTGAAAGTAAAACAAGGCACAACAATAGGACCTACAATGAGGACCTCTATCTAAAGGATGGCGACTGGCATATTGTATCAGTCATAGAAAGAGATGGGGAATATGGTCATTTGTTTATAGATAAGAATTTCGACTTAATCCTAGATATAATAAGGGACAATCAACTCTATATTCTTTTAATCCTTTTGGTTGCTGGGATCTCATCCTATTTGATTTATCTCAATAGAAAAACATATTCCAAAATCAAATACTACTCTGAGTTTGATGCTCTCACAGGAGTATATAATAGAAGGGCAGGCATTTCTAGACTCTCCCACCTATTTCCAGCAGATGACCGTAGAAGCTTTACAGTTAGCCTTTGTTTTATTGATGTCAATGGTCTAAAGGAGGTCAACGACATACTTGGTCACAAGTGTGGCGATGAACTATTAAAAACAGTAGTGGATATAATCAAGTCCACCGTAAGAGAAGAGGACTTTTTAGTTAGGATGGGAGGAGATGAATTCTTGATTGTATTTAATGGAATAGATACTGAGAAGTCTGAGAAAGTATGGCTTAGGATAAAGGACAAATACGATAAAATCAATTCAAGAGAAGATAGACCCTATCTTGTAAGCGTAAGCCACGGAATAGTAAGCAACAAGGATTCTAAAAAGTCAGAAATAGATAACTTGATTAAGATGGCTGATGAAAAAATGTATGAAGAAAAACGCACAGTAAAGAAAGGTCTAGAAGTTATTAGATGAAATTTAAGATGATTATTCTTTTGAAGTTTAAAGTAAATATCAAAACAGGCTTTGAATCTTAAGATTCAAAGCCTGTTTTGATTTAATATATTGCATGCTCTTATTAATATAAATCATTTCCTAGAAATTATTTTATTTTAGGATCTGCAATGAAAATTTCTGAACCTATTATTCCAGGAGAGTCTATTCTCAACTCTTTCACTCCTGTAAGAGGTATACTTATCTCTTGAGGATACTCCTTTGGATCTACAGTTAAAGTTTTGAATAAATCACCATCTAAATATATATTTAGATCATTGGCTGTCAAGTTGTTTCGAGTCTCAATTCCCACTAGTGCCTTAATTTCTGTGTATTTTCCCTCTAATTGAAATATCATATAGTTGTTATCGCGAGTCTCTTCCATTCGATATCCACTTCTATATTCATTTTCTCCGATTAGAATCTGTCCTGATTTTCCATCTAACTTAACAATATCTACCCCTATTCCCATAGCAGTTGGATCTATGACCTCTGTCATATACTCATATTCTTCCTTGCCTGGAGTCTGTGGACTTTCAACTGGAGCTCCTGTAGAATCTTTGGCCCCAATATAGACTGTGTTTATATCTCCATTCCAATCTACTTCTTTTCCAAGTGCTTCACCTACACTCCTTACTGGCAGATAGGTAGTTCCATTATAAATGAATGGTTCTATTTCATTTCCCTGTGAATCATTTCCAAATTCTACTGCCCTACCCTCTACAACTAATTTAATATTGTTGTAGACAACATCGATTGTCTTACCTATTCTATCTGCAGCAAATACACCTACTGTACTTACCATAACTAGGGTAATGACTACTCCATAAATAAATCCTTTTATATTTTCTCTTTTAAACATAGTTTTTCCTCCTAGTGAAATTTTTATAAAATAACGATTCTCATCTTCCAATTATTTGCTTGCTTTAGTCTAACACAGTTGGTAATTAAAGTCAATTTTTTAATTCATGGGCAAGATATAGTTTAGGAGTAGATAAATAAAATATATGGCTAGTAAAACTAAGCCTTCTTTTCTTGTAATGTGATCTTCCTTTGTCTTAGCCAGTAGATAAAAAAGGACTAAAATAATTAGCATAGTTGGAATTTGAAGCTTGTAAAAATTAGTCGATACAAGCAATCCACCACTTGAAACTGCTGATGCCGCCCCAATTACAAATAAGATATTTAATATATTTGCACCAATTATATTCCCTATAGTTAGCTGTCCATGTCCTTTTTTCACAGCCGTAATAGCCGTTACAAGTTCAGGTAGACTTGTTCCAAATGCTAGGAGAGTAGCTCCTATAACACTCTGTGGTATACCTATTCGAACTGCTGCAAGCTCAACACTTGGGATGAGTATTCTAGAAGAAAATATAATAGTAGCTATGGCCAAGATCAATTTAAGAAAGTTAAAAATTATATGTCTAGCCCCTTCTTCAATTTGAATGGGCTCTTCTATCCTTACCTTTTTTGATAAATATATGCTCATAAATATATAAAAAACCAAAAATCCAATAAAAACAAAACCCATCCACTGACTTACTCTTCCCTCTGGCCCCCTTGAAAAAACTGGCAGGGTAAATATTGCCAACAAAAATCCCAATATTAGAAGTAGACCACCTTGTCTATTAATCATCTTTCTATCTATTGCTAGCTCTCCTATCAAGGCTGCAATTCCTATGATAAGACCCGTATTTGTAATGATAGAACCTATAGCATTTCCTAGGGCCAGGTCTGGATTTCCATTGAGTGCAGCCATGACTGAAACTGTTGTCTCTGGTAGGGTTGTACCTAGGCTGACAATGGTCGCCCCAACAATAATCTCGGATATTCCAAGTCTAGAGGATATCTTTACAGATTCATCAACTAGCATATTTGCTCCCAGACTTAGCAGATATAGGCTAATGGCTATTATAAAAAATAGGATAAATGTTGAAAGATCAACTAAACTTGTTTCTATAAATAGATCCATATTTTCACCTTTTCCCTTATACTCATTAAAAGAAAAGCCCCTAAAGTTCATTTGAAATAAACATTAGCGGCTAGTTTGCATTTATTATTATATCATTTTTATTTTCTAATAACAATAAGCGGTGAATTTAAAAATTTGATCTTTCCCACCTTAAATAGTTTTACCTATCCATGGAAGATAGTTTTAAGACTTGGCAAGCGCCTCTCCAAGAGCCTTGCACTTTCCAATTCCGTCTTCATCAGGGGCTTCGTTACACATGACACTATCTACAACTAGATTTGATCCATTTTCTTCACATCTCTCTTCCCAATCCCTCATCCATTCTCCATCTCCCCATCCATAAGATCCAAACAAGGCTATGTTTTTTCCCTTAAGCTTGCTCTCGCAATCGCTAAACATAGGCTCAAATTCACTTTCTTCAAGTACTTCTGCACCCATGGAAGGGCATCCAAAGGCAATTGCATCAAATTCATCTACCATATCAGCTTTAAAGTCTGAAGCATCAAAGAGCTTAGTTTCTGCTCCTGCATTTTTTGCTCCATCAACTACAGCCTTTGCCATCTCCTCTGTATTTCCTGTTCCTGACCAATAAACTACTGCTACTTTACTCATATATACACTACCTTTCTTTTGATTTATTTATATCAAACAGCAACTGTAAGTCGCTGGATAGATAAGCCTTCTGATAATTTTTCGCAATATATCCTTGTACATTTTTTATAC
>JARICQ010000069.1 GCA_029264075.1 Tissierellaceae bacterium
TAGGCGCAGGAACAGATCCTACAGAGGGTGCGGCTCTTGCGATGTCTATACTAGACCATCTTTTAAATAGAAATATAAGGACAATAGCCACTACTCACTATAGCCAACTAAAGCTATATGCCTTAACTACAGAAGGTATCACCAATGGTTCTGTAGAATTTGATGTCGAGACACTTAGCCCAACCTATAAGCTCCTTGTAGGGGTTCCAGGCAAATCGAATGCATTTGAAATATCAAATAGACTTGGACTTCAAAGCTATATAATCGACTATGCAAAGGAGCTTGTATCAAAAGAGAATATAGAGTTTGAAGATGTACTACAAGCTATGGAAGAAGATAGGATAACAGCAGAAAAAAACAGGCTTGAATCTGAAAGAGATAGGCTAGAAATAGAAAAGTTAAGAGAAGAACTTTCAAGAGAAAAAAACAAGACGAAAGATATGAGAGAAAAAATACTCTCAAGAGCTAAGGAAGAAGCTAGGGATATATTTAGAAATGCAAAAGAAGAGGCAGATTACTTAGTCTCTGAACTTAGACAGGTATCTTCGGAGATAGAAAAAGATAGAAATAAAAACATCCAAGAAGCACAAGATATCTTAAAGGGAAAGCTAGATGAGACTGAAAGTGAACTTTCAAAAAATGTATTAAATATTAAATCGAAAAAACCACCAAAAAACTTAAAGGCGGGAGAAACGGTAGAAGTTCTTACATTTAATCAGGTAGGAACAGTAATAGCTGAACCTGATGAAGATGGTGATGTGATGGTGCAAGTTGGAATAATGAAAATAAACACCAATATATCAACACTCAGAAGAACAGAGTCCAAAACAAAAGAGCAGGCAGGAGTCAGTACTAAAAAGATAATGAAAACAAAATCAAGAGACATAAAATCTGAAATAGACCTTAGAGGCAGAAACCTTGAAGAGGCTATTATGGAACTCGATAAATATATGGACGATGCATATTTAGCAGGTTTAAATGAGATAAGTATTATACATGGAAAAGGCACTGGTGTACTGAGAAGAGGAATACAAGATTATCTTAAAGGCCATGGACATGTTAAAAATAGTAGATTAGGTGGGATGGGCGAAGGTGGAGATGGAGTTAGTATAGTCGAAATCAAATAATAGCTCAGACAAAGGAGGAAAAATGTTAAATTTCAAAGAAGAAGTTGTAGAGATTATCAATTCAAAGATAGAAGAACTTGAAGAAAAAGAGATAAGAAAACTAATAGAAGTACCACCATCTTATGACATGGGAGACTTTGCATTTCCAGTATTTAGTTTGGCAAAGATATTTAGAAAGGCTCCACCTCAAATAGCAGAAGACCTAGTGGGTAGTTTTGGTGACAATGAATATTTTGAAAAGATAGAAGCCAAGGGAGCATATATAAATTTCTTTGTAGATAAAGAAAAACTAATAGAAAGCACTTTAGAAGAGATAAAGGATAAAAAAGATAGATATGGCTCTTCAGACATTGGAGAAGGTAAAAAAGTAATAGTAGAGTTTTCATCTCCGAATATAGCTAAGCCTTTTCATATCGGTCATATTAGAACTACCGTTATAGGGAATTCTTTATATAAAATATTTACGTTTTTAGGCTTCGATACTGTATCCATAAATCATTTGGGAGACTATGGGACTCAATTTGGAATGCTTATATCCGCATTTAAAAAATGGGGTGACAGGGAAGTCATAGAAAAAGATCCAATAAATGAACTCTTAAAGCTATATGTTAGATTTAACAAAGAAGCTGAGGAAGATGAGGACCTTAAAGATGAAGCTAGGTATTGGTTTAGAGAACTAGAAAACAAAAATGAAGAAGCCTTAGAACTTTGGAAATGGATAAGAGAAATATCTTTAAATGAATTTAATAGAGTTTATGATTTACTTAATATCGAATTTGACTCATACGCAGGAGAGTCCTTCTATTCAGATAAGATGCCAGCTGTAATAGATGAACTAAATGAAAAGAAATTATTAGAAGAATCTGAAGGAGCATATTTAGTAGACCTAGAAGAATATGATATGCCACCGGCACTTATAATGAAAAAAGATGGCTCTACCTTATATACTACAAGAGACATAGCAGCTGCTTTTTATAGAAAAGAAAAATATGATTTCTATAAAAATATATATGTAGTAGCTTCTCAGCAGAATCTTCATTTTAAGGCATGGATAAAAATAGTAGAGCTTATGGGACATGAATGGGCCAAGGATTGTATCCATATACCATTTGGAATGGTAAGTTTGGAGGATGGAACCCTATCAACTAGAAGAGGAAGGGTTGTATATTTAGAAGATGTACTAAACAAAGCAATAGATAATACTAGAAAAATAATAGAAGATAGAAATCCAGATTTAGAAAACAAAGAAGAAGTAGCAAAACAAGTTGGGATAGGCGCTGTAATCTTTCAAGAACTATTTAATCAGAGAATCAAGGATTATGTATTCTCGTGGGATAGAACACTTAGCTTTGAAGGCGAGACAGGCCCGTATGTACAATATACCCATGCAAGGATAAATTCTTTATTAGAAAGAGGAAACTTTGACTTAGATGAAGAAGTGGACTACAAACTTTTAAAGACTGAAGAAGAAATAAATATAGCTAGATTATTATATGAATTCCCTAGAACAGTTATTGATTCAATGGAAAAATATGAGCCTTTCTTTGTCACAAGACATATAGTTGAAATAGCTCAGGCTTTTAATAGGTTTTACAATAGCACAACTATAAACACAGAAGACAAAGAGCTTAAAAAAGCAAGGCTTACCTTGGCATTTACAGTCAAAACTGTTATAAAAACAGGACTTAGCCTGCTTGGTATGGAAGCACCGGAAAGAATGTAAGATAAACTTAATACTTAGAAAAATAGACCCGTACGGGTCTATTTTTCTAAGTATTCCATGAAAGCTTCTTCACTTATTTCAGATAAAGAGCTTAGCTCCTCTACTATACTATTTCTTAAATCTATAAAATCACTAATTTCAGTTTCATTACCTGTATACTCTAAAGCCTTAATGATTAAAAGCATATCGTTTTTGGACATCTCTTGAATGGAAATCTTATCGAATTCTTGCATTCATGTTCTCCTCTCTACTTGTATTGTAAATTATATTTTATAGTAGTTAGGGTGAAATTTCAATCTTTATTATTAAAATTTATAGGTTTCATCTATATAAGAGATATAAGTAGTGATATAATAAGTTAAGTTAAAAAATAAAGAGAGGTATTTAAATGAAAATTGTACTAAGCACATTAAATTCAAAATTTATTCATTCATCCCTATCAATTAGATACTTGAAAGAATATGTAAAAGATATAGCAGATATAGATCTTAAAGAGTATACTATAAATCAAAACATAGACTTTATAGTTTCCGAACTATATCAGCTTAAAGCGGATATAATTGGATTTTCAACTTATATTTGGAATGTAAAAGAGATACTAATGATAGCTGAGGCACTAAAAATAGTAAGTCCAAATATTAAAATTCTTTTAGGGGGACCAGAAGTATCTTATGATGGAGTAAAAACTATGGAGGAGAATCCTTTTATAGACTTTGTTATATATGGAGAAGGAGAGGCAACATTTAGGGAATTTGTAGAATCTTTTTCATCAAATCAGGATAATATTGATAACATAAGAGGTTTGATTTATTATAAAGATGGGAAAATCACAAAAAATCAACCTAGACCACTGCTAATGGAATTAGATAAAATACCAACGCCCTATGAAGATGCAAGTGAAGAATTTGAAAACAAGATAGTATATTTCGAAAGTTCAAGAGGGTGTCCATTTAATTGCAAGTTTTGCTTGTCATCAACCATAAGAGGTGTTAGGTACTTTTCGCTTGATAGAGTAAAGATGGAGTTGGATAATTTAATCTACAGCAAGGTTAGACAAGTTAAATTTGTAGATAGAACATTCAATGCAAATAAAAAGTATTCAATGGAAATTATGCAACATATAATGAATAGAGATCCAAAGGATATAAACTTTCACTTCGAGGTAACAGCTCACCTTTTGGATGAAGAAATGTTAGAATTCATATCAGCTGCAAAAGAAGGTCTTTTCCAATTTGAAATAGGAGTGCAGTCTACAAATCCACTTACCATAGATGCAATAGGAAGGACTACTGATATAGAAAAATTAAAGAAAGTCACAAAAAGAATTAAATCATATGAGAACATACATCAACACCTAGACTTGATAGCAGGACTTCCTTATGAAGGATACTCTTCATTTAAAAGCTCATTTAATGATGTTTATGAAATTAGACCTGAAAAAATTCAATTAGGTTTTTTAAAATTATTGAAGGGCTCGGAATTAAGGGAAGATGAAGAGAAATATGGATTTAAATATCTAGATACACCTCCCTATGAAGTCTTAGAAACAGAATATATAAAGTATGGAGATATAGTTAAACTAAAAAGAATAGAAGACATAGTAGAAAGATACTATAATGGTGAGTATTTCAAACATTCACTAGAGTATATAATAGCTAGCAATTACAATAATGCTTTTGATTTTTTTGAGGAATTTTCTAAATACTGGGTAGATAGAAAACATCATCATGTGGCTAACAGTAGGTCAAAGCTATACGAGATATTAACTAATTATTATAGATATAAAAACTTTAATGATTTGGACCTCTTTAAAGAGATAGTAAGATTTGATTTTGTATCGAATAACAAATCAGGTAAATTACCTAAGATTATAAGGAATATGGATGTAAATGATAAAAAAATCAATATTCATTCTGTATTAAAAGATAAAAGAGTTTTAGAAAATTGTCTAAAAGAATATAAAGACATCCCAACTAAAAAAATCATAAAAGATGTTCGCATAGAGGGCTTTAGTATCGATATATTGAAATTGATAGACGATAACTATCTAGGAAAGTTAGAAAAAGGTGAGAAACACTTGCTATTTATTTATAAGGAAAAGGTAATCAATAGATTTGAAGCCTTTGATATAAGTAATATTATAGAGGAGTTGATTTAATGGATATATTTACAGATTTTTTGCTTATCAATAAACAGACAATGAAAAAGACATTAAAGAGTTTAAAGGATAATTGGATTATAGTATTTTCGGGGATAGTTTATATACTCTTAACTACTATTGTATCCTTACTTGTCTTTACAGTATTTAGAGGAGCCTTGGGGCTTATAGGAGGTATAATAATAGCTATATTCTCTGCAAGCCTTATCTCCAATTATCTTTACCTACTATATAGCGTAATTAACTATAATAGATTAAAAGTTCAAGACTTTAAAGATGGGTTCACTTATTTTCTAAGAAAAGTATATGTAGTGTTCTTTTACGGTTGGATAGGGAGTCTTTTATTGTCTGTGTTTTATAGATTTCTTGGTCCAAATGCCTATGTATTGAGCTTGATAGTTAATGTTTCTATCCTCATATTGTTAAATCCACTTCCTGAATCAATTTACTTAAAATCTAGAGATCCAATGGGGAGTATAGTATATGCATTTGATTTTATGAAGGAGAACTGGATTAATTGGCTTCTACCAAATCTAATATTTCATGGCTTGCTTTTTTATCTTACTGGAAACATAATAACAAACCTATTCACAACCAATGTTAATTTGAGTATTGGTATGGATATAATCAGTATAGCCAAGTATCTAATAGCTCAAGTTCTTTTCTCATTTATAATGATATATAGGGGGCATCTCTTCAAACTTCTAAGCACTAGCACACGAAGAAAGAGAATGTACATGAGAAAATTTTAAAAAGAGGTGAAAAAATGGATAATATTAATAATTATTTTAAAAAATATACAGATAAGGTCTCCTTTATTGAATTGAAAGATAATAGGAAATTAAATGTCGAAGGTTATGATATTAATGACGATACTCCTTTGCCAATACTTACGGAAGATTTAGTAAAGGAAATAAAGGAAGGTAACTTAGAAGAAGAGATTAGTATGTCTAATATAATAGACGGAATAATATTTTTATTAGGTATAGATGAGGAATTTAAGTACTCCATAGAGTATAAGAACATATTAAACTCCTATAGCGAAGAAATAGAAGAATACATTTTTTATGAAGGAATAAAGAGCATGGAAGAAGAAAAATCTGATATAGGTGCAATTTATTTTAGGGCATTAAAACTATTAAATCCTTCAAATGTTAACAACTTATTTAATTTTGCACTTGCATTAGAGTCAATTGCTAAGTCTTTTTTTGCTAAAGAAGAAAATGATACTGGACTTAAGTTTATTGACAGGGCAACTTTAGAGCTTGAATCTATTCTAGAAATAGATGACAAATATCCATTAGCCTATTATAAGCTAGGCTATCACTATAAGTTTTATGGACAATATCTAAAGGCTAAGCTTATATGGAAGAAATATTTAAGGTTGGATAAAGATGAACTTCGCCTTCAAGAGATAAGATCAGAGCTTGAAAATATAGAAGATGATGTAAACCTTGAGGCGGGACTTACATATTTATCGAAGCCAAATTTTGAAAAGGCTTTAGAGGAATTTCTAAAACTTCTTCCCAAGCATGAAAAATGGTGGGAGCTTAATTATTATTTGGGTCTAAGTTACAAAGGCTTAGGTGAATACGAAAAAGCATTAGAATTTTTTCGGTTAGCCTTAGAAGAAAACGATCAAGTAGCAGAAATTTATAATGAAATTGGTATAACTTATATTTCAATAAATAAAATCCAGGATGCAATAGAAGTTCTCAGTCAGGGAATAGAAAAAACAGAAAACGACTATAAACTATTATTCAATAGAGGAATAGCCTATCTTCATTTAGATAATATAAAAAGGGGATATGAAGATATAAAAAAAGCAGTAGAATTAAATCCAGAAGATGAAAACATGCTTCTACAAAAACAAAGATTAGAAGAACTACTATAATTATCAGAGGTGATAAAGTGAAAACATTAAAAGATCTTTTAAATATAAATTTAGATAAGAAAATGAGATTGGTTGTAGTAGCCGCAAATGACAATGAAGTAATAGAAGCTGTAAATGAAGCGCAAGAGTTAAATATAATAGATGCAATACTAATAGGAGACTCAAAAGAAATAATATCTATACTAGATGAAAAAAAATTAAACATTGAATTATTCAATATAATAGATGAAAAAGATATGGTTAGCGCAGCTGAAATAGGAGTTAAGATGGTATCTGATGGAGAAGCTGATTTTATAATGAAAGGTTTAATAGATACTTCGCTTTTACTCAAGGCTGTATTAAACAAAGAATGGGGTCTTAGAACTGATTCTTTACTGTCGCATGTGATGGTATATGAAGTAGCTAGCTATTCCAAACTAATATACTTAACAGATGGTGGGATGAATTTAGAACCAAATCTTGAAGAAAAGAAAAAGATAATAGAAAATGCAGCTAAAGTTGCTAGATCAATGGGTAATGAAAAAATAAAGGTAGCAGCACTTGCAGCTAAAGAAAAAGTAAATCCAAAGATGAAGGCTACAGTGGAAGCTGACCAACTAAAAACTCAATATAAAAATGGAGAGTTTTCAAAAGACATAATAGTAGATGGACCATTGGCCTTAGATTTAGCTCTATCAAAAGAAGCAGCTGAGATTAAAAAAATTGATTCAGAGGTAGCTGGAGATATAGATATATTGCTGGTTCCGAATATAGAGATGGGAAATGGAATAGGAAAGACTATAACCTATCTTGCAAATGGCAAATCCGCAGGAGTAGTAATGGGAGCAAAAGTACCAATAGTATTAGTATCAAGAGCAGACGATCATGAATCTAAATTATATTCAATAGCTCTAGGAGCTGTTGTTGCAAGGTAAATATAGTAGGAGATAAAATAATTTTAAAAAACTTTCTAAAAAGCATTGACATTTCTTTAAAAACTGTGTATCATAATAAAAGTCGGCTGGGAAGACAAAGCTTTCTACAAGACAAAGAGTTGAAAAACTTTTTGAAAAAAGTTTAAAAAAACAGTTGACAAACAATATCAAACATAGTATCATAATAAAAGTCGGCTGAAAGACAAACTTAAAAATCAGTTGAAAGACAGATTTAAAAAAGTTTTAAAAAACAGTTGACAAAGCACTTAGTAGATGTTATACTAAATAAGCTGCCTCAGAGAGAGCAGCATTGAACCTAGACAATTAAACAGTGTAAGAAACTTTGAATTAGTTGACCTATAATAGGTCACAAAAGTAACACACATGAAACACAGTCAGCAAAATTTGAGCTAGTCAAGTCAAACACTTTTAATTGAGAGTTTGATCCTGGCTCAGGACGAACGCTGGCGGCGTGCTTAACACATGCAAGTCGAGCGAAGTTTTCACGGCCGATCCCT
>JARICQ010000112.1 GCA_029264075.1 Tissierellaceae bacterium
CATGGACAATGCTGGCATTTGTGTCGTAATCATCCATTATTTCTTTTACTTCATCGACACTTACAAACTTACCCATATCTATTTGAATTAAAGTTCCTCCGCTAAATTCTATACCGTAGTTTAAGCCATTTATAAAGAACATAGCTAAGCCTATGATGATTATTGCAGATGAAATAATCCAATACATTTTTCTGTTTTTTATTATATTCATATCTTCACCTCTTTTACTCCGTATAGTTGAGTACTCTTTCCACCTGTAATCGAAACCATAAGCCTTAGTAGATATTTAGAAACAAATACAGCTGTTATCATTGAGGCTATTATACCTAGTATAAGGGTAACTCCAAATCCTCTTATAGGGCCTACTCCAAAGTAATAGAGAACAAAGCCCGCTATTAGAGTTGTAACATTGGCATCTATTACAGAAGTAAGGGCTCTTTTATATCCTGTTTCTATAGAAGTCCTTACTGTTTTTCCTATCCTTATCTCTTCTTTTATTCTTTCAAATATAACCACATTGGCATCTACTGCCATTCCTATTGAAAGTATAAGCCCAGCAATCCCTGGCAGTGTAAGCTTAACATTCAATATTGACATGGAAAATATGACTATTAAGGTATATATTATAAGACCCATTGAAGCTACTATACCTGGGATCCTATAGAATATAATCATAAATGCAAATATTAATAGAAGCGCTATTGCACCAGCTCTGATACTTTGATCATATGCCTTTAGCCCAAGTGTTGGTCCTATTGCACGAGTTTGAAGCTCTTCCATCTCCACTGGTAGGGCTCCACCTCTTATAAGCGTTGCAAGTCCAGATGCTGATTCCAAATCAAATCCACCTGATATTGCAGCCCTACCATCTGAGATTGCTCCTCCACCATCAGATTTTGCCCTTACAACTGGTGAAGATATTATTTGATCATCTAATACAATAAATATCATTCTATCTTCAGCGTTGGCTTCTTCTGATAGTCTACCTGTAGCCTCAGCAAAGCTCTCTGCTCCTTCTCTATCAAACTCCAAGCTAACTTCTATCTCTTGTTGACCAAGCTGATTTTCAAAGGATTGAACTTCTGATTTTACTACATTTTTACCAGTAACGACTACATTTTGGTCTGGGTCTATAAATTGCAGTTGAGCTGTTTGCCCTATGAGGTCTATAGCCTCTTGTGGATTGTCTACACCTGCTAACTCAACTCTTATCCTCTTCCCGCCTTCAATAAAGATATTAGGTTCTGAAACTCCAAGGCCATCTACCCTTGTGTTAATAATTGCCCTTGACTGCTCCATAAGTCTTCTAAGATCTTCACCTGTTTCATCTGTCTTAGCTTCTAAGACCACATACACTCCTCCAGCTAAATCAAGGCCTAGATCAATAGACTCTTTAGCTGTCTTTATTTTGAAATCCCCTATAGAAACTCCATTTAAGGCTACATAGGAAGCACTTCCCAATATAGCTAAAATAAAGATTAAAATAACTATGTTTTTAGATTTCATCTTTTAAAACCTCCTCTTCATTTAACTTTGCCAAAATTGATATTGCACACTCAATTCTCTTTTTTTCCATTTCACATCCAAGTTTGTATGGTTTCTTTATATCATCATTAGCATAATATGCATTTGCATGACAGCCCCCACTGCAATAAAATCTTGCCCAACAACTCCTGCATTCATCCTTGCTATAGACATTGGCTTTTTTAAAGTCATCCCTAAGCCCTGTGTTTTTTATGCCTGTCCAAATATCACCCATGGAGAACTCTTTTTCACCTACAAATTGATGGCAGGGGTAGATTTCTCCCTCAGGCGTTACTGCAATATATTCAGAGCCGGCTCCGCATCCAACTACTCTTTTTATTATACAGGGACCTTGGTCTAGATCTATCATAAAATGAAAGAATAAAAAATCCTTGTCTTTTTTCTTGATATCTATATAGATCTTAGAGAGTTTCTCATATTCATCTAGAACAAGCTCCAAATGTTCTTCCCTAAGTGCATAATCCATCTCCTCTGGTGTCACAACTGGCTCAATAGATGTGTTTTTAAATCCATTATTGTAGAAATCAAGGAGATCTTTTGAAAAATCAATGTTTTTATTTGTAAAGGTTCCTCTTATATAATAGTCCTTTTCCCCTCTTTTATCTACCATTTTTTTAATTTTAGCTAGGATTATATCATAGCTTCCCTGACCACTCATAGTTGGTCTCATATGATCATTTACTTCTTTTCTGCCATCAATACTTAGGACAACATTATCCATATGTTCATTTATAAAGTCTATTTTTTCATCATCTAAAAGAACAGCATTTGTAGTTATAGTAAATCGAAAGTTTTTATCGTGTTTTTTTTATATTTCTCTTCCGTATTTTACAAGCTCTTTTACAAGATCAAAGTTCATCAAGGGCTCTCCGCCAAAAAAATCTACTTCTAAATTTCTTCTAGCTCCAGAATTGGTCGCTAAAAACTCTAGGGATTTTTTGCCAGTTTCTAGATCCATCATCGATCTTTCACCTTTAAAATCTCCTTGTGATGCAAAACAGTATCTGCATTTTAGATTGCAATCATGGGCTACATGAAGACACATTGCCTTTACTATATTGTCTTTATTGTAGCTAAATCCATTTATATCTATGTCATCTGAATATAAAAGATCATTTTCTTCTAATAGCTTTATTTCTTCATAAACTTCAGATATATCCTTGATGCTATATTTGTTTTTTAGTATTTCATATGCTTCT
>JARICQ010000120.1 GCA_029264075.1 Tissierellaceae bacterium
AGAGTTAATGGGAAAAGATCTTAAGGATTTAAACATAATTACATGTCACCTTGGAAATGGTTCAAGTCTCTCTGCTATAAAGGGCGGAGAAACAATAGATACAAGCATGGGTTTCACACCATTAGAAGGTCTTGTAATGGGTACTAGATCTGGTGATATAGATCCTGCTATCATCCCTTTTATAATGGACAAAGAAAACATGACCTTTGATGAGGTAAATCAAATGTTAAACAAAGAATCTGGAGTACTTGGAATATCAGGAATCAGTAGCGACTTTAGAGATTTAGAAATAGCAATAGAAGAGGGAAATGAAAGAGCTAGACTTGCTATTGATGTCTTTGTAAATAGAGTAAAGAAATATATAGGAGCTTATGTAGCAGCTATGTGTGGACTTGACTGCATTGTATTCACAGCAGGTATTGGAGAAAACTCCTCATTTCTTAGAGAAGAAATATGCAATGGTTTAGAGTGCTTAGGAATTACGATAGATGAACAATTAAATCAGGTTAGGGGAGAAGAAGCGAAGATAAATAAAAACTTAGCTTCTACAGACATTTATGTTATACCAACAAATGAAGAGTTAATGATTGCAAGAGATACTCTAGACCTAGTTTAAATAAGATTATCTTGACAAATGTCAACCTCCTTTATATAATAAAGTGTGTTAGTTTAAGAGGTGATAAAAATGAAATTAGACTTAAGAAGTTTTCTTGAAGGCTCTGAGGATATTTTAGAATTTCAGGGACAGATTGAATCTATGGATTTAGGATTGACTAATAGAGAGATTGAGTTGGTTGAACCTATAGAATATAGTGGAGTGATATTTAAAGCAAATAGAGATAAAATGATTGATTTAAGTATCAAATATAAGTATAGTGAGACTTGTGCCAGATGTCTTGCTCCATCAACTGAAACAATAGAAACTAATCTATATGGAAAACTTTTAGAAGGAAATTGCAATGAAGAAGATCTATCTAAAAAAGATCAAGATCAAGATGAGGAAGAATATGAAGAGATTTTATACTATGAAAATGATACTTTGAGTTTAGATAAATATATACTTGAACAAGTAATTCTTTCTTTGCCTATCAAAACTCTTTGCGATGAAAATTGCAAGGGCTTGTGTTCTAAATGTGGAATAGATTTGAACAAAGAGAGTTGTGACTGTGTTCATGAAGATATAGATCCAAGACTTGAAAAATTAAAGGATTTCTTTTCTAAAGACTAAGGAGGTGTATTAAATGGCAGTACCAAAGCGAAAAACGTCAAAGCGAAGACGTGATAAGAGAAGAGCTTCTTCTTATACATTAAATAAAGCTACAGTAACAGAATGCCCACAATGTAACGAACCCAAACAACCACATAGAGTTTGTAGAGAATGTGGATATTACAAAGATAGAGAAGTTATAAATGTAGAATAAGGGAAAAAGATAGTGATTTCACTATCTTTTTTTAATTCTATATTGATTTTTACTAAGGTCTGATATATATTTAATAATAGAAAGCCGAATAATAGATTGGAGGTTGTTATGAAAATCATCGTAGATGCTATGGGTGGAGACAATGCACCTTCTCAAATAATCAAAGGCGCAATAGACGCAGTCAATGAATACAAGATAGATATATTATTGGTGGGTAAGAAAGATATAATAGAGGATGAGCTTGAAAAACATAATTATCCTGAAAACAAAGTAGAAGTATTAAATGCAGATGAGATTATCTCTAATGAAGACAATCCAGCTACAGCAATAAGAAGAAAAAAAGATGCTTCAATAGTAGTAGCTTCTAATGCATTAAATGAAGGACTTGGAGATGGACTTATATCTGCAGGAAGCACAGGAGCTCTTTTGGCCTCAGGTCTATTTATAGTAAAAAGAATAGATGGTATAGATAGAGCAGCTCTTACTGTTGTTTATCCAGCCTTGGATAAGCCAGCTCTCTTAGTTGATGCAGGAGCTAATACCGATGCCAAAGCAGAATACTTATACCAATTTGCTCTTATGGGGTCTGCATATATGGAAAAAGTACTTGGAGTTGATAGGCCTAGTGTAGGTTTAGTAAATATAGGATCTGAAAAAGGCAAAGGAAATCAATTAACCAAAGATAGCTACGATCTGCTTGAAAAAAGCAATTTGAATTTCTATGGAAATGTTGAAGCAAGAGATCTGCCAAATGGAATAGTTGATGTTATAGTATGTGACGGTTTTGTTGGAAATATTGTTTTGAAGTTGACAGAGGGAATGGCTAGCATGATTTTCAAGACATTGAAAGATGAATTCACAAAAGATTTAAAAAGCAAGATCGGAGCTGCCATATTAAGTCCATCTCTTAAAAACATAAAAAGCAAGATGGATTATAGAGAATATGGTGGTGCACCACTTCTTGGAACTAAAAAACCTATGTTCAAAGCTCATGGAAGCTCTGATGCCTACGCAATGAAAAATGGAATAAATCAATTGATAAAATTTATTGAAAAAGATGTGATAAGTTCTATAGAGGAGAATATATTTTAAAAATAAATTATAATGGAGGAATATAAAAATGGTATTAGAAAAAGTTAAAAAAATAGTCTCAAGTCAATTTAGTGTAGCTATAGAGGAATTGAGTCCCGAAACTTCTTTTGCAGATACTTTAGATGCCGATTCTCTTGATTTAGTTGAGCTAGTAATGGCAATTGAAGATGAATTTGATCTTGAGGTAGAAGATGATGAAATGGAAAGCATAAAGACAATTGGCGATGTAGTTGAAAACATTGAAAGTGAATTAGACAGAAAATAATGACAAGGCGATCAAAGAAGTGTTTAGAGCCACTTCAAAAAAATCTCAATTATCAATTTAAAAATATAAAGCTACTCGAAACTGCGCTAACGCATAGTTCATACGCCAATGAAAATAATATGAAGATTACAGAAAACAACGAAAGATTAGAATTTTTAGGAGATGCAATTGTGAGCTTAATAGTAAGCCGGTATCTATATAAAAAATACCCTAATTATCCAGAAGGAGAACTTACTAAGATAAGGGCTAGTGTAGTTTGTGAGTCTTCTTTAGCCTTTATAGCTAAGCAAATCAATTTAGGAGAGTTTCTTCTCTTAGGCAAGGGAGAAGAGGCTACTGGAGGCAGGGAAAGAGAATCGATATTGGGTGATGCTAGTGAGGCATTAGTCGGTGCTGTTTACATGGATAGTGACTTTGAAACTACTAGCAGGATCTTACTCGATAAATTTGAAAATGATCTTGTTCATGCAGTTGCAAAAGGATCACTCTTTGTAGATTACAAGACAGATTTACAGGAAAACCTACAAAAGAAAAAAAGAGTAAAAATTGAGTATAGCGTAGCGAGAGAAGAAGGACCTGATCACAGTAAAGTGTTTCATATAAATGTTTTAATCGATGGAGATATCGTGGGGCGTGGATCAGGTAGAAATAAAAAAGAAGCAGAGCAGATGGCAGCTAAAGAAGCTTTATTAATCTTAGGTGATCTTGATGACTAGGCATTATATAATTCCGATATTTGTTCCACACTATGGCTGCCCTCATGACTGTGTTTTTTGCAATCAAAAAAAAATAACAGGTCTATCAACTAGTGTAAGAGCAAAAGATGTAGACGAAATAATAAGGGAGCATCTTTTGACATTTAAAAACCCAGGCACTATAGAAGTCGCATTTTTTGGGGGTAGCTTTACTGCCATAGATATTGAAGTGCAAAAAGAACTATTAGCCATACCTGTAAAATACAAGAAATCTAAAAAAATCAATAAAATAAGACTCTCTACTAGGCCAGATTCAATTGATATAGAAATATTAAAGATGTTAAAAGATAATCTAGTAGATACAATTGAGCTGGGAGTACAGTCCTTAGATGATGATGTTCTGAAAAAAAGTGGCAGAGGACATAGTGCATCTGATCTATATAAGGCAGCCAAACTAATAAAAGAACATGATATAAATCTGGGACTTCAGATGATGATTGGACTTCCAGGAGATAGCAAAGAGAAATCAATACATACCTGTAGGGAATTTATAAAATTAAATCCATTTTGCGTCAGAATATATCCAACCCTAGTAATAAAGGAAACATTTTTAGAAAATGAGTATTTAGAGAATAGATATAAGCCTATAAGCTTAAAAGAGGCGGTTGAAATATCTTCTATTATTTTGATGATGTTTATGATAAACAATATAGATGTAATTCGAATAGGACTTCAGCCAACTGATAGTATCCAATTGGGTAAAGATGTAGTCGCTGGACCTTTCCACCCAGCATTTAGACAGCTGGTAGAGTCAGATATATATTTAAAATTAATAAAAACCTATTTTGCAAGAGAAAAACTTCAAACTGAAAATAAAAACTTGCTGATTGAAGGAAATAATAAAATCATATCTTTTATATCTGGTCAAAAATCTTCTAATAGAAAATACTTGATGAATAAATACAAATTCAATAAAATTAAAATCCTAGAAAAAGATATTGATTTAAACAAGATAAATATCATCATAGATGAACATTCTTCTACTATAAATATCAAGGATATGATGAAACTATACTTGAATAGAAGCCATTAGAATATTATATGTGTGCTTTATTTTTGAGATAAGGATTAAGAGGTGCTATAATTGAAATTAAAAAAAGTAGAGATTAAAGGATTTAAATCTTTTGCATTTAAAACGGAAATAAAAATTAAAAAAGGTATAACGGCCATCGTAGGACCTAACGGAAGTGGGAAAAGCAATATTTCTGATGCCATAAGATGGGTACTAGGTGAACAAAGCGTAAAAAACTTAAGAGGTCATAAAATGGAAGATGTAATATTCGCAGGAACATCTACTAGGAAAGCTTTAGGATACTGTGAAGTCAACATAACCTTTGATAATAAAAATTCAACTATACCAGTCGAATATGGAGAAGTAGAAGTTACAAGAAGGATGTTTAGGTCTGGTGAGTCTCAGTACTATATAAACAAAAGTTCATGCAGATTGAGGGATATTAAAGAGATTTTCATGGACACTGGTGTAGGCAAGGATGGATACTCTATAATAGGTCAGGGAAGAATAGAGGAAATATTAAGCACAAGACCAGAAGATAGGCGTAGTATATTTGAAGAAGCAGCTGGGATTGTGAAATACAAGTCTAAAAAGATAGAAGCAGAAAAAAAACTTGAAAAAACTGAACAAAATTTAACCAGGATAAAGGATCTGGTTCATGAGTTATCCAAACAAAGAAAGAGTCTAGAATCTCAAGCTAGCAAAGCAAGGGAATTTAAGAAATACTATGACCAGCTAAAATCCTTGGAGGTAAAGCTGCTATTAAATGATATAAAGAAAAGCAAAATCGAGATGAAAGAGGTAGAAAATAACAAGTCTATACTTGAAAAGCATCTTTTAGACCTATCACTAAAAGAAAAATCAATAGAAGGAAATTTCAATACAATTAAAAAGGAAATAAAAAACCTAGAGGATAAAATTGAAAAGGCTAGAAATGACGATATGAATTCACTTAATAGGCTTGATAAAGCAAAGAATGAGTTGGCTATAGTAAATGAAAAAGAAAGCTTTTATCAAAAGGATTTACAAAGGCTGCTTGAAGAAAGAAAAAAAACAAATTTGCAAATAGAAAAAACAAATTCATCTACAAGTGAATTCTCAAAAAAAATACAAAATAAAAATGAAGAGTATCAAGTCTTAACTAAAATTTATAAAGATAAAAAAACAAAGATTGATTATGAGTCTGAATCTCTAAATAGAAAAGAAAAGGAAATTGAGCTTAGAAAAAATAATATAATAGATGTTTACAATAAAAGTTCAGATATAAAATCAAAATTAAATAGCATAGATTCTTTTAATGATAGTATCAAAAACCGAATAAAAAGCATTAATGAAGATATAGAAGTATCCTCTATAAATAAAAAAGAAAATAAAATGCTAGTAGAAAAAGAAATAGAAAAAAGAAATGCTGCTTTAGAATTATCTAAAGAATTAAAAGTACAAATAGAAGATATAAGGTCTTTATTAAATGAATTTAATAAAGAAGACTCAAATATAAATGATAAAATAAATAAAATAAATATGGATAGACAAAGCAAAAGATCCAGCCTGAAACTTCTAAAATCTATGGAAGAAGGCTATGAAGGATACTATAAGGGTGTTAAATCTATATTAATAGAATCAAAAAAAAATCCTAGTCTAGGCGAAGGACTTGTTGGAGTAGTAGCTGAATTGATTAAAGTTGACAAAAAGTATGAAAGAGCAATAGAGATATCGTTGGGATCCAATGGCCAAAACATAGTTACTGAAGATGAAAATAAAGCCAAAAACATCATAGAGTACTTAAAGAAAAACAAGCTTGGAAGAGTTACCTGCCTTCCATTAAATATTGTAAAGGGAAGAGTTATAAATATTTCCCAAGAGGATAGAGAGAATTTCAAAATACTAGGTTTAGCTAAGGAACTAGTAAAATACGATAATAGATATGAGAATATCTTTAAGAGCTTGCTTGGAAGAACTATCATAATTGATGATATAGAGAATGCAATACAATTTGCTAGAAAATCAAAGCATGTACACAGAATAGTAACACTAGCTGGGGAGGTTTTAAATCCTGGCGGATCAATGACTGGTGGAAGTCATGGTGGAAGCTCTGTTAATATAATAAATAGAAAAAATAGGATTAAAGAATTGGAAGAAGAAGTAGCCAATTTAAATTTTAGGATTACTAATCTTGAAAAAGAAAATGAAACGATTATTTCAAAGATCAAGAAGAATCAAGAAAAGGAATCAGAAATCCAAGCTAAAATCAAAGAAAATGAATTTGATATTTATAGCATGAACAACAACATATCAAATTATAATGATGAACAGTACAGAATAGATAATGTAATGAGAAAATTAAAGCTTGAAATAATCGAGTTAAATGATGAAAAAACACAATACGAAGTTCAACACAAATCTTTAAGTAGAGATTTAGCAAATATAGAAAATAGCAATATAATAGAAAAAGATGAAATTAAAAAATCGATTTTAAATTTAAACAAAGAAAAAGAAAAAATAGACAAGCAAGTAGAACTTTTAACAGAATTAAAGCTAGATATAAATCAGGTGACAAATGAGATAAAAAATCTCGAAGAAAGAAAAAACAACAGTGAAACTAACAAAAAAACATTCTTAAAAGAACTAGAAGAAAAAGATGAGTTTATAAAATTAAATAGGGAAGAAATGAAAAATATAAAAGCTAGAAAAGATCAACTTATATCTTCTATAGATAACTTAAAAGAAGAGTCTATCAAAATGAAAGAAAAATTATCTGAATTATTAGAAGTGAAAAAAGATAAGATGACTAACTTTTATTTAGAGCAAGAGAAACTAAATGAATCAAAGAATTCTATCAATCTTAAAGAAAAAAACATAAATTCTTTAGATATAAAACTGGCTAAAGTATCAACAGAACTTAAAAATTATCAGAGTAGGCTAATGGATGAGTATGAATTAAACTTTGAAGAAGAATCAACTAACCTAGAAGAAGTTAAAGATAGGGAAAATTCTATTAAAAGAATCAGAGAACTTAAAGCCTCAATTAAAAGGCTGGGAAATGTAAATATAAGTTCTATAGAGGAGCACAATTCTGTAAATGAAAGATTAGACTTTATAGTGAATCAAAAAAATGATTTGATAGAATCAAGAGAAAACTTGAATGGTATAGTTTTAGATATGGAAAATAAAATGAAAAAACAATTTTTATTAAATTTCAAAAAAATAAATAATAATTTTGTAGAAGTATTTAAGAAATTGTTTGATGGTGGGAAAGCTGAGCTAATATTAGAAGATGAAAATGATGTGTTAAATTCAGGCATACAAATAAATGCACAGCCACCCGGGAAAAAGCTACAGAGTTTAAGTCTGTTATCTGGTGGTGAAAAATCTTTAACTGCTGTAGCACTTTTGTTTTCCATACTTACTTTGAGACCAGCACCATTTTGCATACTAGATGAAATAGATGCTGCCCTAGATGAGTCAAATATAGGAAAATATACTTCATATTTAAAAAACTTTTCACACGATACACAATTTGTTTTGATAACACATAGAAAGACTAC
>JARICQ010000043.1 GCA_029264075.1 Tissierellaceae bacterium
GAATAAGAAGAAGATCATAATTATTGGAGTAGTTGTTTTAATCCTTGCACTTGCATTATACTTGATAATTGGAAGATCAGGTGGAGGAATAGAAGTTACTGTAATAGATGTTGAGGAATCTAGTATAGTTAAAACTGTGGATATGTCTGGTAGTGTTTTTGCAAATGACAAGCAAGATATAAATATCCCAGCTGGAGTAGAAGTAAAGGAAGTATTTTTTGAGGAAAATGATTTTGACAATAAGGGAGATGTATTAGCAGTATTAGATAGTATGGATTTAAATCTGCAATTAGAGAAGGCTAGGCTTGCTTTGGCCCAAATAAATGCAGATATTAACAATCCTGGATCTAAAATTCCTGGAACAAATGACCAAGTTTTATCAAATAATATTGAAAAAGCCAAGGAAGCATATGAAAAAGCAGAATCTGATCTTTTATCAGCCAAAGAGGAATTAGAAAAAACAAAGTTACTTTTTGAGGTTGGTGGAATTAGCGAATCAGATCTTAAAAGCCAGGAGACTTCAATAGAAAACCTAGAGTCTAGCTTGGAGCTTGCAAGTCTAAATCTAAGAGATGCTGAATTGAGATATTCAGATTATTATAGTCAAAGAGGAGATATAACTAAGGATTTGGAAAGACAAAGACAAGTTGCCCTTTTAGACATAGAGGATATAGAAGATAAGATAAGAGATAATATTAGTGATAGCGAGATCAAAGCAGAAATAAATGGTGTGATCACAAACTTTGAATTAAAAGAAGGAAGAAAAACTAACAACAATGAAACTGTAAATATTCAAGATCCAGATTCTTTCAAGTTCAAGGCAATGGTTCCCCAAGAAGATGCAATTTTAATAGAAAAAGATCAAAAAGCTTATGTTACTATCGCTGGACTTTCAGGGACTTATGATGCTTTAGTTAGTTCAAAATCTAAAACAGCAAGCGTTGATCAATCTAGTGGTTCATTAACCCCAAAGGTAGAAATAACAATCGATGTACTAAATGAAGACGATTCTTTTGTATCTGGATTTGATGCAGATGCAACTGTTGAAACTGGCGTTGTTGAGGATACCCTAGCATTGAGCAATGAGGCAATCAAAACAGATGATGATGGAAATGAATTTGTATATTTAGTTGATTCTGAGACCAAGGCCAAAAAGACTATAATAGAAACTGGACTTAGTGATGGATTTAAAACTCAAATAATATCAGGGCTTGAACCAGTAGACAAGGTAGTATCAAATCCTCCTATGGAGCTTTCTGATGGGACAGACTTGAAAATAGAGTAAAGGAGGCATTCATGAATAAATACTACAGTGAATTTATGAAAATATTTAATAGAAACAATAAGGATGAATGTCTATTCTATTGTATAGAGGGAATAGAAAAAGAAAAATTTACTATACCTGAACTATACGAAGAGATACTAATACCAGCCCTCTATAGCATTGATACCTGTACCATAGCTGACCCAGGTTGCATATGGAAGGAGCATCTGAAAACTGGAATAGTAAAAACGATAATTGAAGGACTCTATCCTTATATTATCAAGATTGCTAGAGATCAAGTGCCAGTAAATAAGAAGATAATACTTGCAAATCCTGAAAAGGAATATCATGAATTGGGCCTTAGAATGACTTCTGATTTTTTTCAGATATGCGGATATGAAACAGTATATATAGGAACAAATACACCAAGAGCTCAGATTTGTGAAGCCATAAAATCTGAGGAGCCTGACTATCTAGCTATTAGTGTAACAGATTACTATCTTATATTTGAAACAAAGAGAATAATTGAAAGAGTAAGAGAAATTAGCGAAAATGGTATAATAATAATTCTAGGAGGTCAAGCCTTTAAAAAGAATAGGCACCTAGTAGAAGAAATAGGTGCAGATATTTATCTAGAAGGCTACAGGGACATACTAAAGCTTAGAGAGGAGGAATCTCTATGAGATTATCATTGCAAATTGCACTGAGATTCCTAAGATCAGGAAGAGGTCAAACTATACTAATTGTATTGGGTATTTCCATAGGAGTTGCAGTACAGCTATTTATAGGATCATTAATCCAAGGTCTTCAAGTAAACTTAATTAATACAACAATAGGTAGTTCGTCTCAAATAACAATAGAGCCTACCAATGAAGAGAAAATCATCAAGGACTGGGAGAGAGCCATATATGAAGCAGAGTTATTTAGGCCAGATGTAAGTAAAATCTCAGTTGCTGCTAGTGGACCAGGAACCCTTGACTATGAAGTTGATACAGCACCAATTTTGATCAGGGGATTTAATTTTGAAGAGGCAGACAAGATATATAACTTTAAAGAAGGTCTTTATGAGGGAGACTTGCCAAGGAGAAAAGACGAAGCTTCAATAGGAAAAGAACTATCCTTAAAAGCAGGAATAGATGTAGGGGATAAGATATTGATCCAAACCCCAAGGGGAGAAATTGTAAGATATTTAGTCACCGGACTTTTTGATTTAGGAGTTGCCTCTATAAATGATTCCTGGATAGTGACAGATTTAAATACTGCACAAAGTGTTCTAGGACTAGGAGATGGAGTGTCTACAATAGAAATGCAAGTTGAAGATGTTTTCAATGCAGACCTTCTTTCAGAAAAAATCGCCTATGCACTTTCTTCAGATGAGCTAACTGTAGAAAATTGGAAGGATCAAAATGCCAGCCTCCTATCAGGTTTAAATGGACAAAGCGTGTCTAGTAATATGATTCAGGTCTTTGTACTAGTTGCAGTTTTGCTTGGTATATCAAGTGTCTTGGCAATCTCAGTAGTACAGAGGTCTAGGCAGCTAGGAATCCTAAAAGCTATGGGTATAAAGGACAGACAAGCAAGTCTGATATTTGTATTTCAAGGATTGATCCTAGGAATAATAGGTGCCATACTTGGTGTTAGCTTTGGATTTGGTCTTTTGTTTTTATTTACAAAATTTGCAGTCAATCCAGATGGAACAGCAGTAGTTCCTATATTTATAAATCCAGGATTTATTCTTTTATCTGGAAGCTTTGCCATAGTATCAGCTATGATAGCCTCTGTTATACCAGCTAGAATTTCATCTAAACTAAACCCAATAGAGGTGATAAAGAATGGCTAATATAATTAGATTAGAAAATATAGATAAGGTGTATGGGGAAAAAGTAAAGACTCAAGTACTCTTTGGTCTAAATCTAGTCTTTGAAGAGGGAAGTTTCAATGGGATAATAGGACAATCAGGTAGTGGCAAGAGTACACTTTTAAATATCATAGGAACTCTTGACAAGCCAACAGCAGGAGAGGTATATATCAATGACATAAGAACTGATGTCATGAACTCTGAACAGTTGGCAGATCTCAGAAATAGCACTATGGGCTTTATATTTCAATCTCACTATCTACTGCCAGAATTCACAGCAAAAGAAAATATCCTTATGCCCCACAGAATAAAAAACTTTAGAATAACAAAAGAAGTTGATGAATGGGCAGATGAGCTCTTAGAATTGACAGGCCTTACAAAAGTAAAAAACAATCTTGCTCCAGATATGTCTGGAGGACAACAGCAAAGGACCGCAATAGCAAGGGCCTTAATCAACAATCCAGCGATCATACTTGCTGATGAGCCTACAGGAAATTTAGATTCAGATACTTCAGAGATAATTTACAATTTATTAAGAGATATTAATAAAAAATTCAATACAACCTTTGTAATAATAACCCATGATCAAAGAATTGCTGAGAAAACTGACAGGATCGTTGAGATAAAGGATGGAAAGATAAATCTTGATGCTGTTAGATAGAATTTAGTATATTTTGTGTCTTATTATAAATTAAAGCGAGCCTAGATAAAATATCTAAGCTCGCTTTAATTTAATTATCCTGCTAATATTGGTAAAGTTAGATTTAAAGCTATTGCTATATTTAATTTTCAAAAATTGATAAAGGCAGTAATGCACTTACAACAAAGTCATTTACTATCTCAGATACATGAATATCTACATCTGTAGTTCCAAAGAATCCTTTATCATTTACTTTTGGCGTAAGTTGATCTTTATTTTTATATTTGGGTGCAGGAATTGATTTTCCCTTCAATAATGTGAATTTATAACTCACATAAAGTCCACATTCGACACCAGCTCCTGATACTTCACCATTGCCTATAGCTGCATGTCCATCTGCACAACTGAACAATCCGCCTGGTTCTTCTACTGGAAGATATAATGTAGTACCTTCCCTTAAGTAGCGAATGTCTACATTTCCAC
>JARICQ010000066.1 GCA_029264075.1 Tissierellaceae bacterium
TAATTGTAGATGATGTAGATAGATTATATAAAGAGATAAAAGCCAAGGGAATTGAAACATTAGATATACCTAAAGAAAATAAAGAATTTAATATCTATCATTTTTTCTTAAAAGATAATAATGGATATACTATTGAAATACAAAAGTTTTTATAGGAAGGAGTACTGATATGAAGTCTAGGGAGTACGAATCGAAAATTAGTCAACTTAAAGAATGGCTTGAGGATTCAAATCATACTGTAGTTTTGACAGGTGCTGGTATGTCTACTGAAAGCGGAATAGCTGATTTTAGGTCTCGAGATGGCATTTGGAAAAGATTAAACCCTATGGAACTTGCAAGCATCAATGCATTAGAAAATAACTATGACCAGTTTCATGAATTTTATAAGATGAGAATTGAAAGCCTATCAAGCTGCAAAGCCCACGAAGGATACTATATATTATCTGACTGGGAAAAACGGGGATTAATAGACAGCATAATAACACAGAATGTTGATGATTTCCACCTGCAGGCAGGAAGCAAGAAGGTATACCGTATTCATGGATCCATCAATGAATTTAGATGTAGTAGGTGTAATCATATAGCATCAAAAGAGGAGTTTTTAGAAAAAAGATCCTGCATCAAGTGCAAGGGAAATCTTAGACCAGGAGTAGTCTTGTTTGGTGGATCCTTGCCAGAAAAGGAGTTAAATATTGCAATAGATGAAATGAAAAGAGCAGATCTAGTGATAGTAATCGGAACTAGTCTAACAGTTTTTCCAGTAAGCCAACTACCAGATCTAAGTAATGGGAAAAAAGTTTATATAAACAAAGAAATTCCAAGAGGGAGTAATTTTGATTTGGAATTTGAAAAATCTGCAGGTCAATTATTAAAGAAGATAGACGAGATATTATAATTTAAAATAAAAATAAATACTTAGATAAAAAAGAGTACCATATATCGGGATATATGGTGCTCTTTTAAATTCAAATCACTCTATATTATTCTCTTGATTGCTTAGTCAGCATAGATAAGTTTGGATTGCAAAAATAGAAGCACTCTGGTAAAATATTGTAAGAAAGTTATCTTAAATTAAAGCTCTTGGAATAAAATGTTTATTGTTTAAAAATAGGAAGGAGGGTGTAAGATTATATGAACTATGACTCATGTGTATATAGATATTCTTCAAGGAGAAATACAGTATATGCTAGGAAGGGCATGGTAGCGACTGGTCAACCTATAGCAGCTCAAGCAGGATTAGAAATGCTTCAAAAAGGTGGCAATGCAATAGATGCAGCAATTGCAACTGCAGCAACATTAACTGTTGTAGAGCCAACTTCAAATGGAATAGGTGGTGATAGCTTTGCCCTTATATGGGTAAAGGATGAGTTACATGGTCTGAATGCAAGCGGGAAGTCACCAAAGAGTATTTCGATTGAGGAGTTAAAAAAGTGCGGTATAAAAGAAATACCCAAATATGGATTTATCCCAGTGACAGTACCAGGTGCACCGGCTGGCTGGGTAGAGTTATCAAGAAGATTTGGCAAACTATCCTTAAGGGAAGTACTAGAACCAGCTATTAGATATGCCAGTGAAGGCTTTGTACTGACTCCAAATGTTGCGAAAACTTGGGAAGATGCATATAAGATATATAAAAAGGATCTAAAGGGAGAAGAGTTTGAAAATTGGTTTAAGACATTTGCTCCCGATGGAAGAGCACCAAAAATAGGTGAACTATGGAAGTCTTTAGATCATGCCAATACCTTGAGAAGCATAGCAGAAACAGGAGGAGAGTCATTCTATAGGGGTGAAATCGCTGATAAAATTGATAGCTTTTCGAGAAAATACGGTGGATTTATCAGAAAAGAAGACCTTGAAGACTTTGAATGTGAGTGGGTTGATCCTATAAGTGTAGATTATAAGGGCTACCAGGTCTGGGAAATACCACCTAATGGCCATGGTATAGTTACGCTTATGGCACTTAATATACTTGAAGACTATGAATTTTCAAATAGAGACTCTGTTGAGACCCTACACAAACAGATAGAAGCTATGAAACTTGCCTTTGCCGATGGACAGAAGTATGTTGCGGATAAGAGTAAGATGTCAGTGACTGTTGAAGAGCTATTATCTGATCAATACGCAGATGAAAGAAGAAAACTTATTGCTGAAAATGCCTTGACTCCAGTAGCTGGAGATCCTAAGGCTAGTGGAACTGTCTACCTGGCAACTGCAGACGAAGAAGGTAATATGGTATCATATATACAGAGTAATTATATGGGCTTTGGATCAGGCCTTGTAGTACCTAGAACAGGTATTGCGCTTCACAATAGGGGTCATAACTTTGTTTTAGATCCCCAGCATGATAATGCTCTGGAAGGAGGGAAAAAACCATATCATACTATAATTCCAGGTTTTTTAACAAAAGACAAGAAGGCAGTAGGACCCTTTGGAGTCATGGGTGGATTCATGCAGCCACAGGGACATCTTCAAATCTTAATGAATACTATAGATTTCAATATGAATCCACAAGAGTCTTTAGATGCCTTTAGATGGCAGTGGATAGGCGGAAAGACCATTCATGTAGAGCCCTATTTTCCAAATCATCTTGCACTTCAGCTTTCTAAAAAAGGACATGAAATAGTTCCACAGTTAGACTCGGGATCAATGGGTAGGGGACAAATTATTTGGAGAAGTGAGGATGGAGTTTTATGCGGAGGAACAGAGCCGAGAACAGACGGAACTATTGCTGCTTGGTAATCTTAGTTCTTCTTAGGATAAAGCATAGGAGATGATAGATAATTGAAAAGAATAATATCTTTGTTTTTAGTTTTTCTAATGAGTTTTTCTTTGATAGCCTGTGATGATATCGATTTAGCTATTGAAGATAGTATTGAGAATGATGAAATCAAAGAGGATATATCCACAGAAGAAGACAGGGACATTTCTGAAGAAGTAGAAGATATAAAGGAAGATGGATACTATACTAGCAAGGAAGAGCTTGCCCTATATATCCATACTTATAACAAGCTTCCAAAGAACTTTATCAGCAAAAAAGAAGCCAGAGATCTGGGTTGGGAGTCTAGCGAGGGCAATCTTTGGAATGTAAGTGATGAAATGAGTATAGGTGGAGACAAGTTTGGGAATAGAGAAAGGCTACTTCCAATAAAAGATGGCAGGCAATACTATGAGTGTGATGTAGGATATGATGGAGGATATAGAGGAGCTAAAAGAATTGTCTACTCAAATGATGGGCTTATATATTATACTGAAGACCACTATGAATCGTTTATTCTATTATATGGAGATGAATTCTTATGATGAGAGTAGAGTTAAATGGCAAAAAAATGCTTAGCAAAGAACTAACCCATGAGTATCTAAAATGGAAACTAAAGCTCCCTAATTATTACGGAAAAAACCTAGACGCTCTATGGGATATCTTAACTAGCTTTGACAGGGAGATTAAAATTATATTTTTAAATACAGACTGCGCTATAGAAAGTCTTGGAGAATACGGAGAGTCCCTGGTTGAAGTATTTCAAGATGCAGTAGAAGAAAATGCAAATATAATTTTAGAAATCATAAATATAAATAGATGTTAGAATTTAAAACTAGTTATTTAATGTCTTTTACAAAATTTTATACGAATATATTAAAGTCCCAAATTGAAATTTTTCTTAATTAACAAAAAAAGCCTCTATTTATAAATTTAGTAGATGTTACGGCATGAAATTCAACTTCAACAGCCCAACCTAAAAAAGAGTAAATAATAAAAAACCATAAATAATTTAATAATGAATAATCCACACAATCACCTCAATCAATATATATGATATAATAATAAACAAGATTATAAATCTATCATCAAAATCTATCAGCAAATTTAAAGGAGGAGTACAATTGAAAAAAATTGCTTTTTTCCCATTCAAGGGAGATAAGATGTGCTTTATGCATGTCTTAATTAATGCCTTGGATTTACATGAAAAGGGTGTAGACACCAAGATCATAGTAGAAGGTGAAGCGGTAAAGCTAATCAAAGTATTAGAAGAGGAGCAGAATAAAAACTATCTAAAAACTAAAGAATTAGGATTGTTTGATAGTATCTGTAAGGCTTGTTCAGCTATGATGG
>JARICQ010000175.1 GCA_029264075.1 Tissierellaceae bacterium
TCAATGAAGAAGAGAGATATCAAATAGAAGTAGTAGTAGATAGAAAAGAATTAAAGTTCTTAAAAAGCATTATAAGTGAATTCGATGTAGAAGATCCTACACTCAAGATAAAAAATCTGAGCAAGGTCCAAGGAAAGATCACAAGCACTAGACTTGAAAGGGCATAAGGATAGATTTCTCTTAAATTGGGTAAAACTTACCATAATAGGGTAAGACATATATAAATACACTTTAAGGGAGAGATATTTTGTGGAAAGATTTAAATTGGAAAGAGAATTCATGAAGTCAAGATTTAAGGACGATGTAATTTCAGACCAAAACAAAGAGATAGAACAACCAGCTCTTATAAAGGAATTTGATGAGGAAGGTACAATAATAAACCTACCCAAGGCCAATAAGAATATTTTAACTAAAAAAGAGCTTCATCAGTGCATAAATGATAGAAAGAGCAATAGAAAATACACAGATTGCCTACTATCAATAGATGAACTCTCCTATCTCTTGTGGGCCAGCCAAGGAGTAAAGGAAATAAAGGGCGACAACTATGCAACGATAAGAACAGTCCCATCTGCAGGTGCCAGGCATCCATTTGAAACTTATTTAGCAGTAGATAGGGTGGAGGGACTCAGAAAGGGAGTATACAGATACTTACCTATGGAAAATCAGCTGATCCTTTTATATGAGGAAGATGAAATACCGGAAAAGATAAGGGAAGGAACTCTTGGACAAAAGTTTGCATCTACAGCTGCTGTAACTTTTATATGGACCTGCATACCTTATAGGGGTGAGTGGAGATATGATTATAGGGCCCACAAGGTAATGCTACTTGATGCAGGGCATATGTGTCAAAACTTGTACACTGCTTGCGAAGGCCTTGGACTGGGAACCTGTGCCATAGCATCATATGATCAAGAACTAATGGACACCATGACAAAGGTAGATGGAGAAGACGAATTTGTAGTATACATGTCACCAGTTGGAAGAGTTGAGTAAGAGAAAAGTTCAAGTGGTCCAGATGGAATAAAATAAAGATAAAAGGTAGCCAATGAGAAATATTCTTGTTAGTTGCCTTTTTTTATATTAATTATTCTTATTAGATATACAAATAATCTATCCTTGTAGTATAATTAAAAAAGATGGTCAGATTTTATCTAAGATGCTAGATAATATAAACAAGAAAATTAAAAATTGATATAAAAGATAAGATTTAATTATATAATAGACTTTCAAAAAAAGGAGGTACAATATTGAAATTATATATAGTAAGACATGGAGAGACAGAGTGGAATAAGGCCAAAAAACTTCAGGGTTGGAAAAACTCGGACCTAACAGACAAGGGTGTAGAAGGTGCCAAGCTCTTAAGCGAAAGGCTAAAAGATGTTGACTTCGACTTTATATATTCAAGCCCACAGACTAGGGCCTTAGAAACTGCAAATTATATAAGGAAGAATGATGAAGAGTTGATAGTTCTTGATCAGATAAAGGAAATGGGCTTTGGTGAATGGGAAGGACTTGAGAGGGAAAAACTAGAAAATTTATATGGACAAGAGTACCATAATTTTTGGAAAGAGCCACATTTATATAAGACAAGTGGTGGAGAAACATTTGAAGAGCTAAGGAAGAGAGTAGAAGCTGGAATAAAAAATATAATTAAAAATGGAGGAGAAAATGTACTATTGGTCTCTCACGGTGTGGTTATTAAGACCATACAAAATATGGTCAAAGGTCATACGCTTGAAGAGTTTTGGACCCCGCCATTTTTGGAGAACACATCCCTAACCCTAGTTGAGCTAAAGGACGATAAATTGAATATAATATTGGACGCAGATACATCCCATCTTTAAAAAGAGAGGAGAGATAAGATGGCTATCGAAGATTTTAAAAAGATCATTAAAAATAGCAATAATATAGTATTTTTTGGAGGTGCAGGAGTATCTACAGAGAGTGGGATACCTGATTTTAGATCAAAAGCCGGCTTGTATAGTAAGCGAAAGGATAAAAATCTTTCTCCAGAATATGTACTTAGCTATACCTGCTTTAAAAGAGAGACAGATAAATTTTTCGACTTCTATAAGAACAATATGATTTATTTAGATTCAAAGCCAAATGCTGCACATAAGGCTCTTGCAAGGCTTGAAGAAGAGGGAAAATTAAAGGCTGTGATTACTCAAAATATAGATGAGCTCCATCAGATAGCAGGATCTAAGAATGTTTTGGAGCTACATGGATCAGTCCATAGGAACTACTGTGTTAAATGTGGAAAGACATTTGATATTGATTATATAATAGAAAAAGAAGGCATACCTACTTGTGATAAGTGTGGTGGTCTAGTAAGGCCAGATGTAGTCCTCTATGAAGAAGGTCTAGATATGGATGTATTGAATAAAGCAGTAAAATATATTAGAGCGGCAGATGTCTTAATAGTTGGAGGTACTTCGCTAGTGGTTTATCCAGCAGCAGGACTAGTTGATCAGTATAGAGGAGATAAATTGATTTTAATCAACAAGTCATCTACAAAATATGACAAGAGGGCCTTGATGACCTTCAATGAAAGCATAGGAAGTGTTTTAAAGAGGGCAATAGATTACTAGGAGGTTTTTTCGTGGAAGAATACAAGAAAGAGTTTATAGAATTTATGGTTGAATGTGAGGTTCTTAGATTTGGGGATTTTACTACCAAGAGTGGAAGAAAAACTCCCTTTTTTATCAACACTGGAAACTATATGAGGGGTGACCAACTAAAAAAACTTGGAGAGTTTTATGCTAGGGCCATATATGAAAATTTTAAAGAAAAGTTTAACGTTCTGTTTGGACCAGCCTATAAGGGGATACCTTTAGCAGTCACCACATCAATGGCCCTTAATGACATCTACCATATGGATGTAAAATATTCATCCAATAGAAAAGAAGAGAAAGACCATGGAGACAAGGGAAGTTTTTTGGGATACAAGCCTCTATCTGGCGACAAGGTTATTATCATTGAAGATGTGACCACAGCAGGGACTTCCATCTATGAAACCATGCCCATCATTAAAGGAGAGGAAGATGTAGATGTGCTGGGACTGATCATATCTGTAGACAGGATGGAAAAAGGAAGAGGAGATAAATCAGCACTAGAAGAACTAAGCAAGAAATTTAATATGAAGACGCACTCCATAGTAAATATGGAAGAAGTAATATCTTATCTCTACAATAAAGAAATAAATGGAAAAGTAATCTTGGATAAAAAGATAAAAGATCACGTAGATGATTATTACAAAAAATATGGCGTAAAGTGATATATTTCAAACTTTTCACGTATTAAAAGCTATACTAAATATAATTAATATTTAGTATAGTTTTATTTTTTCAAAATTCCAAAATAAATATGAAATAAGATTGACATATTCTAATATAAACTATATTATGTGTTTTGTCTTATTTTAAAATGACAACTAAAAAGGAGGAAGACAGATGAGAAAAATTAGTACAAGAATAATATTGACAGTTTTAATATGTTCTATTTCAATGGCATTGTTGGTAGGTGGCATAAGCATATGGAAAAGCACTAGCATAATTGAAAGGGATGCTAGACAAAGTCTTTTGGAAACTACCAGGATATACGGTGCAGATATAGACGAAGAACTAATGGAATATGAACTAATAGTTGACAATTTATATTATTTAGTTGAAGGAACTATTGAAATGGAAAGATTGGCAGAGGAAGGATATTTGGAAAATTATTCGGATTTTATATTAAGGCCAATGATAGAAAGGCTAGCAGTTGAAACTGAAGGAAGTGCAGGGGTTTATGTAGCTATTGACCCTAGATACACCAATAGAACGGAAGGAATATGGGCTGCAAATGTAGATGGACAATTGGTATCTTCAATACCGACAGATATTGCAGGAAGATCCAGCGATGATCCAGATGTATCTTTTTACTATGATGCAATCAA
>JARICQ010000002.1 GCA_029264075.1 Tissierellaceae bacterium
CCAATACTATCTTCACCATAGATCCTGTATACATTTTCACTTCCCACTTCCAGTATAACTGTCTTTACAGGAGTCTGGTCTTTTGAAAATTCCCTTGCCTCTTCGATTTCTTTTTTCATATTGTCTACTATTTCATTTGCCTTATCTTCTAAATCAAATATCTTGCCCATATTTAATATATCTTCATATTCATTTTCCAAGCTATTTGGACTGATGACACCGCTATTTTGTGCCATATAAGTATTTATATCTCTTTTATGCCAAAAATCTACATCTCCTAAATTGTTCTCTCCAAACAATGAGTACCAGCTTAAGATAAAGTCAGGACCAAGCCCAAGGACTTCTTCCTTTGTAGGACGATTTTCATAATATTTGATGTCATCAAAAGCATCCTTGTATTCATCTTTAACATCATGATCTAAAACTGACGCTGCAATAATTTTATCCTCTAATCCAAGAGCCAACAATGTTTCAATAGAGTTTTGATATACAGCAAGTACTTTTTCAGGTGATTTTTCAAAAGTTACTTCTACAGGCTCCTTTTGATAGTTGTAAGTTGTTATAGTCACAGGATAGTGTGAACTTTCTTCTTCATTTAAGTCTTCGTCCTCTTCCTCTAACACCTGATCTGTAGCTAGTGAACTTTCCTCTTCTGCTATATCACTTGAACATGCTGTAACAGTAAATACCATAATCATAACTAATAATAAGCTTAATAATTTTTTCAATATTTTTCTCTCCTTTTAATTTAACTCTTTCTCTTTTTAAAATAAAAAAATCAGCTCCAATTTTACATAAATGGGCTGAATAAGTCGCTATACATGCTTACCCCCTTTATAATCCGTAAAGTTTGGCAAATAAAAAAATAGCTAGGTAATCTGACTTATATTTAATCCCTAAATCATCTAAGACCAAATGATTTAAAGATAAATATTCACAGTGGCGGTACCGCGTGGGATTTAAACCCAACTTCCCCTAAAATGCAAAGGCTATTTTAATATTAAATTGTTAATACAATATTAATCCATTATACTGATCTTGTCAATTAAAATATTATACCCAATTTAATGGGTGTAAATCTCCTTCTAATCTGATATAATATAAGATATTAAGAAATTGTAGGTGATAGGATGTATCAAGCACTGTATAGACAATATAGGCCAAAGACTTTTGACGATGTATTGGGTCAAAAGCATATAACTACTACATTAAAAAATCAAATTCTAAAAGAAAATATAGGCCATGCCTATCTTTTTTCTGGTACCAGGGGTACTGGAAAGACTTCTACTGCCAAAATACTTTCAAGAGCTGTAAATTGTATAGATTTAAAGGATGGCAATCCCTGCAACAAGTGTGAGATGTGCAAGGGGATTTTAGAGGATAGTATAATGGATGTAATTGAAATGGATGCAGCTAGTAATAGAAGAATAGATGATATTAGAGATTTAAGAGAAAAGGTAATATATCCACCATCACGAACAAAATATAAGGTCTATATAATAGATGAGGTTCATATGCTTACACCTGAGGCATTCAATGCACTCCTCAAGACCCTAGAAGAACCACCAAAACATCTAATATTTATCTTAGCTACTACAGAACCTGAAAAACTACCTCAGACCATACTTTCTAGATGTCAAAGATTTGACTTTAAAAGAATTTCGACAAAAGACATGGCAGAGAGGATGGATGAGATTGGATCTGATTTAAATTTAGAAATAGATGGAAAAGTCCTGAATTTAATAGCTAGAAATTCAGACGGTGCTATGAGAGATGCGCTCAGTCTTCTCGATCAATGCATATCCTTTAGTGAAGACAATATAAGATATGAAGATGCAACCACTATACTTGGAATCACAAATAATGATAAGATACTGAGTCTTGTAGATAATATCATTGAAAAAGATCTAAAGCTTAGCCTAGAAAAAATAGATGGTATAATACAAGACGGAAAAGATATACATCAATTTGTAAAAGATCTTACCCATCATTTTAGAAATTTAATGATAGCAAAGACAACTAAAGATCCAAATGATCTTATAGAAATAGACGAGGAAACTCTAAATAGATATATAGACCAAGCTGAAAAAGTTCAATTGCACTTTATATTGAAGTCTCTTGATATACTTACAGAAGCTGATGAAAAGGCTAAATGGTCAACCCAACCTAGGATAATACTTGAAATGGCAATCATTCAAATATCAAAGCTGGAAGAAGAATTGTCTCTAGAAGATAGAATAAAAAGGCTTGAGATGGGTATAAAAGTTGGGCCTAGAGATATAGGAGAAAAGCAAGTAGAAAGAAAAGTAGAAGCAGCTAAAGTCAAGTCAGAAAGACAAGAAATAAAAAAAGAAGATAAAAAAGAAACAGAAGATACAAAAGAGGCTGAAGTCAAAAAAATAGAAGAGTTCCAAGCTAATAATGAAAATATAGATATATCGCTAGTAAAAGACAAGTGGAAAGACATCCTTCAAGTCATAAAAAAAGAGAAGATGAATATATATGCTCTTTTAATTGAAGGCAAGCCAATAGATTATCAAAATGGATTAATTACAATAGCATACAAGGAACCTTATGGTTTCCACAGACAGGCAGTCAATAGTCCTCAGAATAAGGAATTCATAGAGAAAACTCTATCCAGCTATTTTCATGGAAAGATAGATATAAATTTCATAATGGAAAGAGAAGGCAAAGAAGACTTGGAGGACGAAAAAAAAAACAAAGATAAGGCAATAAAAGAAGTCATAGACTTTTTTGGAGAAGATATAGTAGAAATAAAATAATAAAGGAGAATGTAAAATGGCTAAAAGAGGATTCCCAGGAATGGGTGGAAATATGGGTAATATGATGAAGCAGATGCAAAAGGTTCAAAAGCAAATGGAGGAAATGCAAGCCCAGCTTGAAGAGGCAGAAGTTGAAGCATCTTCAGGTGGAGGAGCAGTTAGCTGCAAGGTAAATGGAAAAAAACAAGTACTAGAAATCAAAATAGATGAAAGTGTAGTAGACCCAGAAGATGTAGACATGCTAGAAGATCTAGTAATGGCAGCAGTAAATGCAGCCCTAACAGATGCTGAAGAAATGATGGAAAAAGAAATGAAAAAAGTCACTGGAGGCATGAACATTCCGGGACTATCATAATAGGAGTGGTTGAATGGAGCAACATGCATTACCTATAGCAAACTTAATTGATCAGCTTTCAAAACTACCAGGCATAGGTAGAAAGACTGCTCAAAGACTTGCATTTTATATACTAGAAATGGAAAAATTAGAAGCAGAGAAGCTCTCTAGTTCAATTTTAGAAGCAAAGGAAAAGATAAAGTTTTGCAGCATATGCCAAAACCTAACAGATAAAGACCCCTGTCACATATGTCAAAATGAAAAAAGAGATAAATCTGTCATATGTGTATTGGAAGGGGCCAAGGATATATTGGCCATGGAAAGATCAAGAGAATATAAGGGCCAGTATCATATACTGCACGGCCTTATCTCACCCATGGACAATATAGGTCCAGATGATATAAAGATAAGGGAACTACTAGATAGGCTAGCTGATGAGCAAGTAGAAGAAATAATAGTAGCCACAAATCCAACAGTAGAGGGCGAGGCTACAGCCCTTTACCTATCAAGACTAATCAAACCAATAGGAATAAAGGTGACAAGAATAGCCCACGGTATTCCAGTAGGAGGAGACCTAGACTACTTTGATGAAGTAACTATAAGTAAGGCTATGGAAAACAGACGAGAGATATGATATTTGGATCATCTATGGAAATTTTCCATATTTGGTCCTTTTTTGTTTTGTTTTATTGAGTTTATGGGTATATAATAATCCATGAAACTATACAATATATTATTTTTATCTAAAATTAAAAGGAGGATTAACTTGGATGGATAATAATATTAAATCAAATGCGACCTTTAAAAAGAAAAGTATTAAAGCTGGAGAAATGATTAAGTTGTTTATATATAAATATTCAATTGTTCATATGATTCTACTCTTTTTAATTGGAATCGAATTAATCTTAAATGCTAATGGATATTCAATAAATAAAAATATTTTTTATAGAAGTAAAGAAAATCCCGTAACAATTTTACCTTGGATGTATATGTATTATATTTTAATTAGTCCCTTTTTAGAAGAATTCTTTTTCAGAGAATTGCTATTGAACGGCTTAAGAAAATATGGATTGAGATTTGCTATAATAACTCAAGCATTAATATTTGGATTTTTACATAAAAATATAATCTCAATTGTGCATGTTACAGCATCTGGAATATTGTATGGATATATTGCAAGCATGACAAATTCTATATTACCAACAGTAGCTCTTCATATAATGCATAATTTATTTTCAATTTTAATAGGAGTTACTATATTAAAAGATGCTGATTTAACCAGTTCAATCCAAATTGTCATGGCTATTACATATATTTTAATAGGAATAATAATCTTATATAAATCTAATTGGAAAATCAAACTGGCTGACAAAATAAATATTGATGTAAAGAAGGTATTTGCTAGAAAACAAAGCAGTTAAATCAGGAAAAGTTTTTGATAAGAATTCAATTGTAGAGTATTTAAATAACTTAGATGACAATAGAGATATAGGGATACTCTACTTTGAAAATGGAGGTTATAAGATGGGTATTCGAGAATGTAGAAAATGCGGAACAAAATTGGAATACAAAAATTTTTTTAAATATGTGAGGCCTAAAACTTCTGTAGATTGTAAAAAATGTGGAGCAACTCATGAAATAACAGGTTTGAGTAGTTTTTTTATTGCAGCATTAATATTAATCCCTGCATTTTCAATTATTAATTTAATTCCAAGTAT
>JARICQ010000007.1 GCA_029264075.1 Tissierellaceae bacterium
TTCCCTGACTTCTATATACTGTTTGTGTAAATCCTGCACAATCAAATCCGCTAGATGAAGTTCCACCGTATCTATAAGGTGTTCCTATGTATTGTTTAGCTGTGGCGATTAGATCATTATCTCTAGCTCCGGTTGCACCTCTAGTAGCTGCTGGTCTTCTCATTCTTCTATTTCCACTCAAGGCATGGTTGATAGCTTCTATAGTAGTTGAACCAGCTATACCATCGGCTTGAAGCTTATATACTTTTTGGAAATTTAAAACTGCTTCTTCTGTTTTAGGACCATAAGTAGAATCGATATCATCAATATGTAAAAATCCCATTACCTCTAGTCTTTCTTGGAGTGACTTAACATCTTCTCCACTTAAATTTAATTCTAGCTTTCTTGTGTACTCCAATGTGCTAATCTTTGAAACACTTTCAAGGGTCTCAAATGTATTTGGACCAAAAATACCGTCTTCACTTAAACCATAAAAATTTTGGAAATCCTTTACAGCCTTAGCTGTAGTTTCATCATAGCTTGTATTGGCTAAATCTGAGTTTAAAAAATTCAAATCAATTAATCTTTCTTTTAAAACCTTAACATCCTCATGGTTTGTACCTGGCCTCAGCAATTGATCACCTAGTTTAGCATTTACATTTATAGAAGTAAATAATATAGCTCCAGCGATAGGAATTATAGCTACTGCTCTTTTTATCTTTTTAGAAATTAACATCAGTACAGCTCCTTTTTTGTTTTTTGATTAGTTTTTTTTAATTACATTTACCAGTATACACTAATAGTTACAAAAATCAAAGCTTTTTGTAACTATTTTGTAATTATTTTTTTGAAAAACTTTTTAGTCTATAAAAATAGGCTAGTCTTTTGTGAGTTTATCAGTATTTGGGGTAAAGTACTTGCAAAAGAAAAAATAAAAATATTCTAAGAAAGGAATGGTATAATTGGGTAAAATTTTAAGCGCTTATTTGCTTCCACATCCACCTATCATACTAAAAGAGATTGGAAAGGGTAGGGAAGAAGAAGCTCAATCAACAATTGATGGTATGAAAAAAGCAAGTATTGATATCAAGGAAAAAGCTCCAAACACTATAATAATAGTTACTCCACATGGACCTCTCTTTAGGGATGCAATAGCAATATCTAAGGAGAAAGAATTAAAGGGAGATTTTTCTAGATTTGGACATGGGGACTTGAAGTTTGAATTTAAAAATGACACTGAACTAGCAAAGGAAATAGTAGAAAATAGTTTGAAAGAGAATATCCCCATAATAGGAGTAGATGAAAAGACTTCAAGAGACTACAATATAATAAAAGATCTAGACCATGGTGCACTGGTACCTCTTTATTATATTGATAAGGAATATAGGGACTATCAACTTATCCACATAAGCTATGGACTCCTATCACCAGAAAAATTATTTGAATTTGGTAAAGTTTTAGCAAATTCTGTCGAAGTATTAGGTAAGGATGCAATTGTTATAGCATCAGGAGATTTGTCTCACAGATTGTCAAGCGATGGACCATATGATTATTCTCCAGATGGTGAAAAATTCGATAAAAAAATAGTTGAACTTATAAAAGAAGGAAGAATGGATGATATAGTTTCTTTTGATCTTGATTTAGCAGAAAGTGCAGGGGAATGTGGACTTCGATCTCTGATGGTGATGGCAGGTGCCATAGACTCTTACAAATTGGATACTGAAGTCTTCTCATATGAAGGACCATTTGGAGTAGGTTATTCTACTGCAAAGATAGACTTGTCTAAGGAAGAATCCCCCTATGTAAGCCTTGCAAGAAAAAGCTTGGAGTACTTTGTTAAAAATGGAGAGCAAATGCCAGCCCCAGTTGATATAAGTGGTATAGAGAAAGGTGTATTTGTAACACTAAAGAAAAATGGTAGATTAAGAGGATGTATAGGAACCATATCTCCTACAAGAGAAAGCCTAGAAATTGAAATAATACAAAATGCTATTTCAGCCGGCACAGAAGATCCAAGATTTCCTAGGGTAAGGGAAGATGAATTAGATGAACTTGTATATTCTGTAGATGTATTAGAAGAGGCTGAGGAGATCTCTTCTATAGAAGAACTAGATATAGACAGATACGGTGTCATTGTTTCAAGTGGGCATAGAAGGGGACTTTTGCTTCCAAATTTAGATGGAATTTCTAGCGTCCAAGAACAAGTTGAAATAGCTCTAAACAAGGCAGGTATAAGTCCAAATGAAAGATATAAGATGGAAAGATTTGAAGTTAAAAGATATCGCTAAAGGATGATAAAGATGAAAGAAGCAAGTTATTATGAAAAAAGAGAAAATAGTCAGGTCATTTGTAGGCTATGTCCCCATTACTGTAGCATTTCTGATGGGGATCTAGGAAAATGTCGGGCTAGAAAAAATGAAGGCGGAAACTTATATACTATGAACTATGGGAAGATAACATCCTATTCATATGATCCTATAGAGAAGAAACCCCTATATCACTTCTATCCAGGCTCCAATATATTTTCTATTGGAAGCTTTGGATGCAATCTGGCTTGTGATTTTTGTCAAAATTGGCAGATAGTCTATGACGATTCGCGTGCTAGAGAAATCCCAGATGATGAAATACTATCACTAGCAGGATCAAGAAATTCTATAGGTATAGCCTTTACCTACAATGAGCCAAGTATTTGGTATGAGTATCTATTAGATATATCCAAAAAAGCAAAAGAAAAGAACCTTAAAACTGTAATGGTTACAAATGGCTATATAAACGAAGAACCACTTAGAGAATTGATTCCATATATAGATGGGATGAATATAGATTTAAAGTCTATAGATGATAGTTTCTATAGTTCTGTATGTAGTGGAAAACTAGATCCGGTGCTAAGGACTATAGAAATTGCAGCAAAGAAAATACATCTTGAGATAACAAGTCTTTTGATAGGAGGAAAGAATACTGATATAGATCAAATTGAAAAACTAGCTAAGACAATAGCTGATATCAATCCATCTATACCACTTCATCTCAGTAGATATTTTCCAGCATATAAGATGGAGCTTCCTCCAACAAATGTTGAACTACTTCTAAGGGCAAGAAGGATTTGCAAGAAATATCTGGACAATGTATATATTGGAAACATGGCTGGTGTTGACAATGACACATATTGCAAGTCTTGTCACAAAAGACTTATAAATAGGGGAGAAGTCCTTAAAGATATTGAGATTAAAGATGGAAAATGTGAAAATTGCGGTGAGATTATATACGGAGAATATGACAAATAGTATAGAAAACTAAGGTATATTATAGTGGAATTTTAGATTGGAGGTTATTAGATGGCAACATTTGATGATTTTATGAAAATAGACATAAGGGCAGGAGAAGTTATAAGGGCTGAAGTATTTGAAAATGCTAGAAAACCTGCATATAAACTGTGGGTTGATTTTGGAGAAGAAATCGGAATAAAAAAATCTAGTGCACAGATTACAGAAGTTTACCAGGTAGATGATCTCTTGGGAGAACAGGTCTTGGGGGTGGTCAATTTTCCTGAAAGACAAATTGGAGATTTTATGTCTGAAGTTCTGGTGCTTGGGATTTATTCAGATGATGGAGTAGTGTTAATTAAACCTGATAAAGCTGTAAAGAAGGGCGACAAATTAGGTTAATATTTATATTTTAAAATAGAAATATTGCGAGGTGAAGAAGTCTGAAAATACAAGTATCAGATAAAACAAAGAAAAAAATAGATCATGCAAGGAGCATAGCTGCTATGTATCCTGAAAAATCTCTTGAATTGAGCAAGAGATCATACTATATTGCTAAGGAGGAAAATTTGGAATTAGACCAGGCATATGCTCTTCTTGGCATGGCATTTTCTAGCAGGGCTAAGACGGATACAATTGGTATGCTTGATTATTCATACAAGGCCCTTCAAATATACAAGGAAAAACATGATATTGAAGGACAAGCAAAGGCCTTGAATCTAATTGGCGTGGCCTACTTTTATGGATCCATGTATGAAGATGCTTTAAAATGTTTTATGGAAGGCGAAGAGCTTCTAAAATCACATGATGAATTACTAAAAATTAGTTTTTTAAATAATATTGGTGAGGTCTATAGGGAATCGGGACTATTCGATAGGGCTCTAGATTATTACCAAAGGGCAATAGATATAATTAATGACAACTACTCTGCACTCCATGCAACTGTACTAATAAATATAGGAGAAGTTTATTTTGCTAAAAAAGACTTATCTAGGTCGCTTGACTTATACAAGGAAAGCTACAATATTTTGATAAATGATCAAGATATGATTAGCCTAGGAGAAGTTGAAAATGGAATAGGAGAAATTTATTTTGTAATGGGAGATTTGGAGAATGCTGAAAAGTATTATCTGGAATCCCTAAATAGGCTTGAAAAAATAAATAACAAGTACTATGCCATATAGACCCTAATAAATATGGGAAATCTTTGTAAGGAAAGATTTGATAAAAATGCAACAAAATATTACAAGAGAGCTATAGAGTTTTCAGAACAAGTAAAAGCAAAGAAAAAACTTTTGCAAGCATATAGTCTTTTGTCAGATTACTATGAAGAGAAAAGCGATTATAAAAATGCACTTGAATACTATAAAAAATATTCAAATACAAATGAAGAAATAATGAATTCAAACCTAAGAAGCAAATTGGAGATACTAGATATAGACATTAGAAATATAGAGACTACAGATAAGGTTGAAAGCATAAGGATAAGGCTTGAAAATGAAATAACTAGGCAAAAAAATGAATTGATGAAAATAAAACAAGCAAATGAAATACTTAAAAAGAAAATTCATGAAGATGAACTTACTGGAATTCAAAATAGGAGGGGAATAAATATATTTCTTAAAAAGCTCCTAGAAACACCTTCCCTAAGTGAAAATATTATAGTTTTATTTATGATCGATATTGATAAATTTAAAAAATATAATGATTATTGGGGGCATGCTGAGGGAGATATCTGCATAAAGAGGATATCAGAAGCTATAGAGAAGATAAGAGTATCTAGAGATGATATATTTGGCAGATATGGAGGAGAAGAATTTACATACATATCTAATCCTAAAAATTATGAAGAGGCCTTAAATCTTGGAGAACTTATTAGAAAAGAAGTTGAAGATCTAGGTGTTTATTATATAGATAAGGGTGAAAAAAAGTCCACAACCATAAGCTTGGGAGGGATAGTGGGCCGGATTAAAGATTTTGATTCAAGTGTTGAAATCATGGAGCTAGCAGACAAGGAACTTTATAGGGCTAAAAGCATGGGAAGGAACATGGTGGTTGTGGAGAGTAAAATATAAAAAGACCCTTGTGCTAGAAAATTAAATTTAATCTACTAGTACAAGGGCTATTATCTTTAAAATCTATTTACAGTCTACTTTACCATACTATAGTTGACAGTATAAGAGATATCCTATATTTACATATTAAAGAAAGTCTTATAGGCCTTATATGTCATATACACATCAGCCTTACTTGCAATTTCATAAGGGGCATGTACACTTAGTAGAGGAACCCCACAGTCTACAACTTCCATTCCATATTTAGCCATAATAAATGCAATGGTTGCCCCGCCGCCCTGATCGACCTTTCCAAGTTCACCCATCTGCCAGATAATATCCTCGTCATTAAATAATTTTCGAATTTTACCTAGATATTCAGAATTTGCATCATTGCTACCGCCTTTTCCTCTAGATCCAGTATATTTAACTAGTGCGACACCCTTACCTATATAAGGTGAGTTTTTCTTATCTAATACGTCAGGATAATTTGGATCAAATCCAGCAAAGGTATCAGCTGAAAGTGCAGATGAATTTGCAAGAGCTCTTTTAAGCTTGATCTCTGAATAATTCTCATCGCTTAAGTTCAATATTTCAGCCACAGTATTTTCAAAGAACATGGACTCCATGCTGGTATTTCCAACACTTCCAATTTCCTCCTTGTCTACAAACAAAGCAACTGATGTAGTCTTTGGATTCTCTATATCAAGTATGGCTTTTAAGGAAGTAAAGGCGCAGA
>JARICQ010000042.1 GCA_029264075.1 Tissierellaceae bacterium
TTCACAACTAATCTAGTAGTTGTGAAATATCCTGTTTTTAACTTTCCTAGCAAATTTATCATGTTAGAATTAGATCTATTTTTATCTTATCTATCCAAAGATAGCATTTATTATAGATAGGGATATAAATCCTACTCCCCAAGCTATAGTTGTTGGGATAGACCAAACTCTCATTTGTTCTTTTGCATCTGTTATACCTATTGTTCTATTTACTACCCAGAAGAATGAGTCTGAGAAGTAACTAAAGAATAGGGAACCTATACAAGCTGATAGGGTTGCAAATACTGGATCTGCTCCCAATGATGACATTATTGGTGCAGTCATAGATGCTGCAGTAAGCATTGCAACTGTTCCAGACCCTTGTATAAATCTCATTAGAGTTGCAATTAGGAAGGGTAGGAATAGTATTGGAATATTTGATTCTGCTATAAAGCCTGCTATATATTCTCCTACTCCACTTGTTCTAAGCACTGATCCAAGGGCTCCACCGCCTCCTGTAACAAGTATTACTATACCTGCAGATGAGATTCCCTTTTCAATACTTTTTAAGGTTTCTTCCCTAGTCATATCCCTTGTTAAGGTAAGTATTGCAACTATTAAACCTATAGCTACTGCTACTAGTGGTGTTCCTAGGAAACTTACAAGAGTTCCAAAGCCACCAGAAAATCCAGCAACTGAACCTATTGTATTTAAGAGTATCAATATTATTGGAATAAATATTGGAGCAAAAGATACTGCCACTCCTGGTAATTCTTTTTCAACAAAGCTTGAATCCAATTTCTCTGCTACTTGGAAGCTATCAGGTCTTATCCAGCCATCACCCTCTTCTGCTGGTAGTTGATATAATTTTTTCCCCAGTCTTTTAGCATAGGGCATGATTGCCAAAAGCATTGGAATTGCTATAACAATTCCCCAAAGAATAACTGATCCTACATTTGCCCCATAGATTCCTGCAACTCCTACTGGCCCTGGAGTTGGCGGTACCATAGAGTGGGTTATTACTAGTCCTGATGCTAGTGCGATTCCCAGTGTTACTATAGATTTTTTAGTCTGCTTTGAAAGTGCCCTAGCAAGTGGTGCAAGAATTATAAATCCAGAGTCACAAAATATCGGAATGGACACTAAAAATCCTGTTACTGCAAGAGCTGCTTCTTCCTTGTTTTTTCCAAAAAGTCTTAAAAAGGTGTAGGCCATTCTTTTTGCTGCCCCACTTTTTTCAAAGATTTGACCCATCATTACCCCAAAACCAATGATGATACCTATACTGCCCAAGGTCGAACCAAAGCCTGATGTTATAGCATTGATAACCTCTTCTGGTGGCATGCCACCAACGATTCCTATTACTATAGCTGATATAATAAGGGCTAGGAATGTGTGGAATTTTGTCTTTAAAATCAAAAATACTAGAAGTATAATTCCTATAATCATACCTATGATCATCTGATTGCCCGATATAGCCATTTCTCCCATAATCTCTCCTCCTTATTTAAGATATGTAGAAGCCCCTTAAAGCCTCTACATATCCTAATATTATATATTTTATTTGTTAAAATTAGGTGCATATCTTGCAGCTAATTTTACAGCCTCTATCATACTTACAGCTGATGCTGTGTTTTTTCCAGCACGGGTATATGCTGTTCCGTGGTCAACGCTTGTCCTTAAGAATGGCATTGAATTAGTTATAGATATTGTTCTTTCAAAGTCATAAGTTTTTGTAGCGATATGTCCTTGGTCGTGATATAGACTTAGAACACAAGCATATCTTCCTCTAAGACCTATTGAAAATACTGAGTCTGCTCCAATTGGACCTATTACGTCATATCCTCTTTTTTGTGCTTCTTCAATAGCAGGGATGATTTCTTCTACTTCTTCCATACCAAATAGTCCACCTTCTCCAGAGTGAGGATTCAAGCCTGCTACTGCCATTTGTCCCTCAACTCCAAGTTTTTCCATAGCTTCAAATGATCTTTCTATATAATCTAGAACCCTATCATACTTAACAAGATCAATTGCCTCTTTTAATGATACGTGCCTAGATAAAAAGAATACTCTCAAATTCTCTACTTCAAACATGGTAAGTGGGTCATGGACACCTGATATTTCTTCAAACATCTCGGTATGTCCTATATATGGTATATCTCCAGCCCTCAAGGACTCCTTGTTTATTGGAGTAGTTGCAATAGCGTCTACCTTTTTCTCCATTGCCAATTCACCTGAAAGCTTTATATACTCATAAGACGCCCTTCCGCACTCGGCATTTACCTCACCCCACTCATAGGCTTCTTTAATGATTCCCAAATCTATCATATCAATTGTTCCTTCTTGAAACTTTGCATCTTCCACATTTTCAACTATGTTGATCTCAAGAGAAAGACCTGTAACCTCCAATGCTCTTTCAACCACATACCTATCTCCTATCAAAAATGGTCTTGCTACTTCCCAAACACTTTTATCTGCCCAAGTGTGCATGGCTATTTCTGGGCCTATACCTGCTGGGTCTCCTAATGGTACTGCAATTATTGGCTTATTGTTCATCTTCATTCCCCTTTTCTTTTTTTATTTTTTCAAAGCAAATCTTCATAGCATTTCTATCTCCAACCATTCCACCCTTGCTGATTATCTTGTGCTCTGGAATCAATCCACCTATCATTCTACCATATGCCGCTAGTGGAATCACTTCTTCTCTGATTTCTATACCCTGTGACTCCATATAACGAGAGAATGCTACTGTAATATCTCCGCCACTAATAAAGCTACCCGCAAATGAATATTCGCTTAAGATGGTATCCTTTGCAATCTCTGCCAAGCCATCTGATATCCTCATAGATATATCATCCATATGAATATTTTCTTTCTTGGCCAGACTCACTAAATCAAGGCGTTTTTCTCCCTCTTCATAGGGGGTGGTGGTAATCAATAGATAATCATCAGCTTCAAGCTTTTCTAAAGCTTCCTTGCTGGCTCTTTTTATCTCCCTATCTCTTTTATCTTTTTGAGATAAAAGTTTAGCATCTACCTTTATCACGCTAAAATCATATGAATTGAGGAGTTCTATTATTTGATTGATAGATGTGTCTGTAACGCTACCTACCACCATCAAAACCTTGCTTAAGATCTCATCTCTTTCCAAAATCTGATCTGCTACCTTCAAGGTAAAGGGTCCTGGATCTGATGCGAAAAACTTCAGGCCAGAGTCTAAAATAGCTGAGGCGATAGTTTCCAAATGCTTATCTATTAGGCCGTCAAAAACTAAAAGCCTTATACCCTCTTCCTTCTTTTTCTTAATAAGCTCTGCCAAAGAGTCTACACCCTTTTCTATATCTTCAATAAAAACAATATCAGCATCATAATTAAGGTCTTCTCTAAAAATATCTATAACTGTTGATGTAGAGACTGGTGTCTTTGGATCTCTTCCCGCATCGCTATTTATCAGTAGCTCTCCATTTACAAACATAGTCCCATTGGCAACTATTCTGCTAGTTGCAGGATAAGACGGTACCGCTATACCTATATAGTCTTCACCTAAAGAGTCAAAGAATGCATTCAATTCCGATCCAATATTACCTCTTAGGGTAGAATCAAGTCTCTTGGAATAAAGTGCTACATCCTCTGCCTTTAACTTTTTTAAAGCTTCTTTTACCCTTTCATAAGCCTCTTCAGGCTCCATAGCTCTAGAGTCAGTTGTATATGCCAGTGCATCATAATTTTCTGGAAGATCCTCATCTAGCTTAAAAAGTGTAGCAGCATTTAGTCCGATTTTTTTCATCAATGAGCAATTTGCATTTGCTCCTGTCAAATCATCAGCAATTATTCGAAACTTCATCACAATTCACCTCCTAGTATATTTGACACAATTAAAGTTAAATATAAATGAGGGCCCCAAGCCCTCTTTGATACAATATTTTTCTTAGGAATAATTTCTGGGAAAATACTACAAGATCTTTAAAAATAAAACAATTCAAAATCTTATCTATAGTTTAGCTAAGAATCATCTATAAAGCAATAGTAAATTTATTATCTGGATATATAAAATGTTGGAAATTGATTAGGGAATTAAAGGATGTTTTTAATATTGGTAAAACCAGCTCTATCTACGGAAAAGTGGGATTTAGGAATTCTTTAGCAGAATTAATATCTTTGGCATTAATCTTTGCCAATTATTTTTTAGTTGATTATGAGTCGTTTTCTTTTCTTGAATCTATTTATGTAATTTTGGTGTTCACAATTTTATATAGATTTCTATTTTGGAATATAAGACTAACATTAAAAAAACTCTCAATAGAGACTAGTAGGAGAAATTAAAGAAAAAACTTGCATTTTCTCTATATAAGTATTATAATATCATTATGCTTTAGTGCGTGACAAAGATAAAGTGGAAATAGATAAAAAGATCTAGGAGAATTTGCTATGGAGAAAATCAGGAAAACAAATACAAATAAATATCATATCCATCATATTTAGAGGGTTTGCACTGAACAATTGTTTAGATGCAATCCCTGTTTCTCATGCAATTTGGGATTGTATCTATGATGGAAGAAGGGGAGAGTCCATGTAGATATATGGGTTCTCCCCTTTTAATGTTTATCCAAGATGAAAGGAGAAAAAGATGAAATATTTAAATATCAAGGACGAGATGAATTA
>JARICQ010000054.1 GCA_029264075.1 Tissierellaceae bacterium
CTCCATTATTACCTTCAATATACAGGCACCTGCCAATATAACTTGTGCTCGCTTTGGCTGTAAACCTACAATTTTTTTACGTTCTTCATTTGTCTTGGAGCTATAAAGGTCAATTTGTTCTTCAATCTCTTTCAATTGAAGCTCCGATCCTTGAATTATCTCTGGGTCATACTTTTCCATCTTGTGCTTAACTGCTCCTATGCTAGTCACAGTACCACCCATGCCTATCAATTGATCCGCTTTTCTACTTATATTATTTTCTTTAAAGACCCTTCTTATTTCCTCAACTGCGCCTTTTACATCTTCTTTGGAAACTGGATCTTCTTTAAAAAACTTTTCTGTAATGGTTAAAGATCCCAAGTCTATGCTAAAGCTATTGTCAATGTTTTTTCCAGTTCCAAATGTAAATTCAGTACTACCACCACCTGTATCAAAAATAACTAATTTGCCATCTTTGGTATCTAGACCTGACATAGCAGCCAGATAAGATAAATCTGCCTCTGTATCTCCAGAGAGAACTTCAATTTCAATATCAGTTGAATCTTTTACCATCTCAATAAACTCATCAGTATTTTTTGCATTGCGAAGAGCCATAGTACCAACTGCCTTAACTTCATCTACTTCTAGTTCCTTAGATTTTTTGACGAATTCTTTAATAGCCTGGGTATTCCTCTTCATGGCCTCTTGATTTAATAGCCCTGTTTCTCTAAGGCCTTCTCCTATTTGGGCTATATTATTTTCATCTATGACTGTATTTATTTTTCCATCAGGAGCACTTTCGGCTACATAAAACTTAATAGAATTTGTCCCAATATCTATTATTGCTTTTCTATTCATTTTGTATCTCATCTCCCTATTTTTCTATTCAAAATCGACAGCTTTTTTCATTGCCTTGATATAGTTGATATTTTCATAGTCAGCTAATCCCAATTCCCTAACCGTTTTAATCACATTGTCCGGATCTGCATGCTCAACACATATGGTCCTAGTCTTGATACCATCAAAAGAAGCTTCTGCTATTTCAACTATAGCCATATTGATTACATAGATAAATCTTTCTTTTTCAACATCTACTATCTTGAGTTCATCAGAAGACTTAACAACTTTTTCTAAAAACTCTTCAAAAGTATATTCATCTTGTCCTAATTTTGGAACTTCTACCTTGAAATAATCTTTCAACAAGATTTTGATCTTGTCCTTGGAAAGTGGAAATGTCTCTTTAAGTGCTGGATACCATTGTTCCAATGATTCATCATTTACTTCTTTCAATGTCTTGATATCCATTAAATCATCTCTGATCTTTGTGTTTTCATTGCTCTTTTTTGATAAGATGTATTTTTCTTTGCTTAGCTTGTGATTACCTCTTTCATGCTTTTTTATCTTCTCTTCAGCACCACCAAAATCTTCTCCAAATGTTCTCCATTCCCATCTTGGAATGATTTTCTCTTTCATTTTCATTTCCCCCTTTTTTTCCTTGAATATAAGATTAAACTATAAAAAAACACGGGATAATAGGCTGTATTTAACCACTATCCCGTGTTGATTTAAATCAAATATAAAAACTACTAAATTTACTTTTAAAAGTCTTATTTTTTTGCAATACTATATTAGGATTCCTTTGGGCATAGTGTGCCTCAACAATAAACCTAATATTCTGTGTTGGCTTAATTATACATTAGAATAATATAAATAGCAAGTATATTCTGAAACAATAATCAGTTCCTAGAAAGCTCAATCTTGTCTAGTCCCTTTCTCAGTGTGTAAACAAATAATGATGTCAGTATCAATCCTTTAAGTATGGAACTTATAGTCATGCTCCACCATACTCCTGTCAGTTCTAGTGCTGTACTAGATAAAAGCAAGGCTAGGGGTATTCTAAGTGCATTCCCCGTTATTCCAATAACTGCTGGAATATGAGTTTTTCCTATCCCATTAAATGCACCTGCAGATCCTATCTCTATGGTCATGAAAAATTGAGAAATCGCAAGAATCTTAAGGTAGATAATTCCTAGTCTAATAGCTTCTTGATCTTCTGGTGTAAATATTTTAAATATAAATTCTCCTCCAAATATAAATAAAATAGTAACTGCTATGCCTATAGACCCAACTATTTGAAGTCCCTTGTAATAGCCTCTCTTAACTCTTTCAAAGTTTTTAGCTCCAAAGTTTTGTCCTGTAAATGCAGCCATAGCTTGCGAGAAACCTTCAGCAGACATCCAAGTCAATGATTCTATTTGAACTCCTATAGATGCAACTGCTATAGGTGTAGCTCCCCATCTAGCCAATATCCTAGTAAGTATCATAGCTATGACAGCATGGGCTCCTGATTGTAGTGAAGTTGGCACTCCAAGCTTTAAGATTCTTTTGATATATGGAAACTTAGGCAGGCTGAGCATATTTAATTTTAAGAACATCCTGTTTTTTCTAGTTATAATTAAAAATATTGATGTTACAATTATTTGGGCACTCACAGTAGCTACTGCTGCACCTCTAATGCCTAGCTTGGGGAATATTCCCACTCCAAAGATTAAGAGTGGGTCTAATATTATATTGGCTAAAAGACCCATACCCGTAACCTTAAATGGGGTCAGACTGTTTCCACTAGAATTAAATACTGCTGAAAATATTGGATTTATAAAATGAAAAATTAATCCTCCAGAAATAATTACTAGATATTCTATAGCCATAGATATAACTTCTT
>JARICQ010000114.1 GCA_029264075.1 Tissierellaceae bacterium
TCCCTATGTTTATATTTTCTATTCTTCAATATCGTGGTTGATTATCTCTTCAATTTTAAGAGCTATTTTTTCTAAATCTAATTTAGCCTCCTTTTTTATAGATTTCTTAAGCATTGGTCCGATTTGACTTATATCGTCAAGTATATCCTTTAAGAGCTCTATAGCTGCTGTTGCTTCCATTATCTCTGCAGGAGTTTCGACCATATTAGACAGTATGGAGGTTTCTGTCCTAGAGGCTATCATAGCCTTGTCAACTCCTTCTACATATACATAAGTTCTCTTTCCGGGTCCCCTATCATCTTCAATAGGCTCAAGCCCTATAATCTTATCAGATTTAATGAACTTCCCATAGCCCAGAGGAACTATTACATCCTTTCTAATTTCCATAAAAGCATCTCCCTTCTAAATTTTCTTTATATAGTAGATATACCCATTTATATTGATATTATTTTCAATATTCCGTTGGCCAGTCAGAGTGATTGCCAAAATTATTTATTTGGATCTATATCCTTGACACTATTTATCTTATATAATATCATATACTAAAGCGATAAAGAAAGAAGGGGTTGAAATGTCAGAATATAAACCAAGTAGAGAAGAGGCCTTGGAATTGTTTAAAAGATACAATGAATCAGATAGCTTGCTTAGACATGCACTCTCAGTTGAGGCTACTATGAAGCACTTTGCAGAATTGTTTGGAGAAGAAGATGTAGAAAAATGGACTGTGGTAGGGCTCGTCCATGATCTAGACTATGAGAAATATCCAGATGAACATTGCATAAAGGTAAGAGAAATACTCACAGAGGAGAATTATCCTGAAGATTATATCAAAGCTGTGGAGAGCCACGGCTACAAAATTTGTACAGATGTTGAGCCTACTGAAAAGATGGAAAAAGTTCTATATGCCATAGATGAACTTACAGGACTGATTACAGCAGTTGCTCTACTTAGGCCTAGCAAGTCATTATTTGATCTAAAGCCCAAGTCAGTGACTAAAAAATGGAAAGACAAGGCATTTGCAGCTGGCGTCGATAGGGAGATCATTCAAAGAGGAATAGATATGTTGGGTATGGAGAGAAAAGATGTCATAGAAGAAACTATAAATGGAATGAGAAAAGTAGCAGATGAAATAGGGCTAAGATGAGATCTTTAAAATTAAAACACCTAGGTGTTTTAATTTTATTTAATAAACTATTATGTGTTTTTGAATTACTAGCATAGAATAGGGTAATAGTTAGTATATAGAAGAATATAATAAGAGTGGAGGAGATTTTATGTTATATTTTGCTTATGCAAGCAATCTAAGCAAGGACTATATGATGGAAAGATGCCCAAATGCTACACCGGTCAAAAAGGTAGCTTTGAAAAACTATAAATTGGTTTTCAATGAACTGGCTGACATCATCCAGCATGAAGGAGATCATGTACTTGGAGCCTTGTATGTCATATCAAAACAAGACTTAGAAGAACTAGATAGATTGGAAGGATATCCAGATCTCTATGATAGGATAGTAGTTGAAGTAAAAGATGAAGATGGGGGCAAATACGATGCCTATGCCTATAGCATGGTAGAGAAGAATCTTGAAAATCCACCAGAACATTATTATAAAATACTCTTAGAGGGCTATAGGGATTGGGACCTACCACAGGATAACTTAGACAAGGCAAAACACAAAGAATAAGGAGATGCATATGATAAGAGACTTAAAAGATAAAAAAACAAATATAGATCAAGACGCTTTTGTAGCTGTTTCAGCAGATGTACTTGGAGATGTTGAAATTGGGAAATCTAGCAGCATGTGGTATGGATCTATAGCTCGTGGAGACATGAGCTATATCAGGATTGGAAGATTTACCAATATCCAAGACAATGCAACCCTACATGTCGATACAGATTGCCCATGTATTGTAGGTGATTATGTAACCATTGGCCACAATGCAATAATACATGGGTGTCAAATAGGAAATAACACATTAATCGGCATGGGATCAATTATTTTAAATAATGCTAAAATAGGTGACAATTGTTTGATAGGGGCAGGCACTCTTATCACAGAAGGCACAGTCATACCAGACAATTCACTAGTAGTAGGATCACCTGGAAAGGTAAGGAGATCTGTGAGTGAAAGTGAAATAAAAACAATAAAAGAAAATGCACTTAGATATGAAAGACTATGGAAAGATGAACATATAGATTAATCCTCTTTTATGAGAGGATTTTTTCTTTTGAAATTTCCTTTGAATAAAATTTAATTGTTGTTATAATAGATAGTGTTTGATATGATTATTTTGGAGTAAATATAAAATAGGAGGTAAATATGAGTGATTTCCCGAGTATAGATGAAGTTCACGAGATATTAGACAATATATCTGAAGAGCTTCCAGAGGCTTTTTTTAAAGACTTAAATGAAGGAATAGTACTCCTACCTGAGGTGAAATTGCATCCAGAAAGCAGAGAAGATAGTAGACTTTATATAATGGGCCAATATGTAAGGAGCATCACAGGTAGGCATATAGCTATATTCTATGGTTCCTTTAAAAGGGTTTATCCAAATATTTCAAGGGAAAGATTAAAAATCAAATTAAGAGATACCTTAGTTCATGAATTTACACATCATATGGAATCACTCGCTGGAGAAAAAGGACTTGAAATAAAAGATGCAGAAGATATGAATAATTATAGAAAGAGAAGATAAATTTTCATGTTTTCACATAAAAGTACCATAATCATATTGTATAATAAATTCTATAAAGATTAGAATAAAAAATGGGGGAAGAAAAGATGATAAAAAAGATTAAGAAGAAAAATTCTATAAGGATTCTAGCACTCCTTATACTAGTCATTGGTGTAGTAAGCCTGACAGGATGTAGCAATGAAGCAAATGAAACAGAAGATACAAGTAATACCAATGGAGAAACAGTAGTAGAAACTAATGGCGATGTGGTAGCAGAAGTTAATGGTGAAGAGATAAGTAAGGATGAGCTGTACAATCTAATGCTACAACAAAATGGACCACAAGTACTTGATGCGCTAATCATAGAAAAGATAGTAGAGTTTGAAGTAGATAAAAAAGATATTGAAGTAACTGATGAAGATATAGAAGAAGAGATAAACACTATGAAAGACTACTATGGTGGCGAAGAACAATTTGCTATGGCATTAGCTCAGTCTGGCCTGACAGAGGAAGATATGAAAGAAGATATCAATACCAATCTTAGACTTAAAAAACTAGTTGACCCATATGTTGAAATCTCAGATGAAGACATAGAAGCTTATTTTGAAGAAAACAAGGATCAGCTAGGCGAAAAAGAAGAAGTTAAGGCAAGTCACATACTTGTAGAAACTGAGGAAGCAGCAAATGAAGTAAAAGCAAAACTAAGTGATGGGGAAGACTTCGCTGATCTTGCAAAAGAATACTCTATGGATGATAGCAACAAGGAGAGTGGTGGAGAGTTAGGTTTCTTTGGAAGGGGTCAGATGGTTCCTGAATTTGAAGAAAAGGCATTTAATATGGAAGTTGACACTATAAGTGAGCCAGTTCAAACTGACTATGGATATCATATAATCAAGCTTGAAGAGAAAAAAGAAGCTAGCCAAGCTACTCTTGAAGATTCAAAGGAAGAAATAAGAGGAATCCTAGCAGATGGCCAAATGGGACAAGCCTATCAGATGTGGTATGAAGAAGTATATGATGAATATGATATAAAAAACTATCTAACAGTAGAATAAAAAATCAATCTTTCTATCCCCGGATAGAAAGATTTTTTTGTTTCTTAGAAAACATCTTATAAATTAAGTTTTAAATCCCTATTTTCTTGGGTATAAGGAGATGAAGAACTAGTCATAGATTTAAATCTAAAAATAGCTGGATCATGACTAAAAACTAGGGGGAATTATATGAAGAAGAGTTGGATAAATCTACCCAATGCACTTACTATATTTAGAATATTTTTGGTACCTGTATACCTATATGTTTTTTATTCAGCCTATGAAAATAATGTTTTCCTTGCAGGACTTGTATTTATATTAGCAGGGCTAACAGATGTAGCCGATGGATACATAGCTAGAAAATATGATCTTGGGACTAAGCTAGGTGCTGTTCTAGATCCTTTTGCAGATAAACTGATGATATTCACAGTACTTATCACCTTTGCGACGTCTGGAATTATACCTATGTGGATACTCATTGCATTAGGAATAAAGGAAATTGTCCTGATAATTGGAGGCGGCATACTCTACTTGTTCAAGGGAGGGCAAGTAATGCCTTCAGATAAATTCGGAAAAACTGCTACAGCATCTTTTTATGCAGCAACATTATCAGTAGTATTTAAACTTCCAGATATAATATCTAGAACTTTATTTGTGGTTACAGTGGTACTCAATTTAGCAGCATTTGTAAATTATTTGTTAATCTATCTAAAGATAAGAAATGAGGCAAGAGAATAGAAGAGAAAATATAAAATCTTAGCTTCCTTTTTCAAGGTAAAGCTATGGTTTTTATTTTTTAAATTATCAAATTACTTTTAAATAGACCAAATAGAGTATATAATTAATCAAGAGATGGAGTGATGTAAATGAAGAAAAAGTATACTTATGAATATTTTAAAAAAAGTGCAGACTATATCAAATCAAAAATAGACTTTGAT
>JARICQ010000115.1 GCA_029264075.1 Tissierellaceae bacterium
CCAATATAAAAATGATGAAGAGATGTTTGACCTTGTACACCAAATGAGAACGAGGATAATTAGGAGCGAAGCTTTTTCAGAAGAATTTATATTAGCTGCAATTTTATTTGAAAAGACCATGGATAGCAAGATAGAAGGAATGATGACAGCTGATTATCTATGGGAAAAAAAGGGTATAGTTTCTATCCTTAAGGTAGACGAGGGCCTAGCTGACCAAGAAGATGGTGTTCAGCTTATGAAAGATATAAAGGGCTTAGATAATCGTCTAAACAAAGCTGTAGAAAGAAACATATTTGGGACAAAGATGAGATCTGTAATCAAAGAGGCCAATGAAAAAGGTATTAAAAAGATAGTAGACCAGCAATTTGATGTCGGCAAAGAGATAATCGCAAAGGGTTTAGTTCCAATCATAGAACCAGAAGTAGATATAAACATAGCCGATAAAAAAGAAGCAGAAGAGATATTGAAAATTGAAATACTAAAGAATCTTGATAGACTTGAAAAAGATCAACTAGTTATGCTAAAACTTACAATTCCTGAGGAGGAAGCTTTTTATACAGAACTGATCAACCATCCCCAAGTAATGAGAGTAGTAGCGCTTTCTGGCGGACATAGTAGAGAAAAGGCAGTAGATTTACTCTCTAGGAATCCAGAGCTTATAGCTAGTTTTTCAAGAGCATTACTTGAAGGGTTAAGTGCAGATCAAAGTGAAAGTGAATTTGACCAAGTCTTGGCTAAATCTGTAAAGAAAATCTACCAAGCATCAATAACTTAAATTTGTTTGCAACCATATTCTTTTAAGTATAAGATTATTTTGTTTGAATATTAAATTATCATTTAAAACCTTGATTCTATATATAGAGTCAAGGTTTTAAATCTTGTGATTTTATTTTGTCTTATAGAATTATTAGTATAATGAACTTTAGAAAGAGATTTTCCAGGCTTGTTATTGTAGGGATTAAAGATTATAATATAGGTATCTTTCTGTCTAAATAAATATTGTATTAATTGCATGAAAGGCTGGAGAAATTTTTATGAATTTAATTTCCCAACTATGATAAATGAAAGGAGTTTATAATGAAAAAAAGATTTTTAAGTGGAATTTTAATATTAGCTATAATTTTATCTATATTTGTTCCTGTATTGGCTGTTGAAGAAGGTAATTATTTGAATGAGGCAGAGAAGCTAAAAACTATTGGAGTGTTTTCAGGAACTGACACAGGATTCGAATTAGAGAGGGAAGCTACTCGAATAGAGGGCATAGCCATGCTTATTAGACTATTGGGCAAGGAGGATGAGTCAGATGTCTTAAAAGGTCAATCAGCTCCCTTTACAGACATTCCAGATTGGGCAAGCGGATATGTAAACTATGCCTACGAGAATGGCTTGACAAAGGGAATAGGAAAGGGTCTATTTGGATCTAATCAAAAATTAAAGGCTGAGGATTATATAAGCTTTATGCTAAGAGCTCTAGGCTATGACGATAGCCAGGGAGATTTTTCATATGATAAGTCTATTGAGTTTGCAAGAGACAAGAACATCATTCAGGAAGATGATGAATTAGAATTAAATTCACAAGTCTTTTTAAGAGATCATGTAGTAAAGATAAGTATGCTCACACTAAATTCAAATATAAAAGATGGATCCCAGACATTGTTAGAAAAATTAGTAGATGAAGGAGTTATATTAAAATCTACTGCAGATTCTATAAGTGAAGATGAGGATTCAAATCTAGAAGTTCACTTTATAGATGTGGGTCAGGCAGATGCTATTTTCATTAAAAAAGGAAATCAGGCTATGATGGTAGATGCTGGAAATAATGGTGATGGAGAGATGATCGTAGACTATATAAAAAAACAAGGTATAGATAGTTTGAAATATGTAATAGGCACACATCCCCATGCAGATCACATAGGTGGGCTTGATGATGTAATTGATAGCTTTGAAATCGAGAAAATAATCATGCCAGATGTAATAGCTACAACTCAGACATTTGAAGATGTGATTGATAGTATAAGCAAAAAAGGACTATCTATCACCAAGCCAAATGTAGGAGACAAATATGATTTGAACGGAGCGCTTGTAACGGTACTTGCTCCAAATGGACAAGGATATTACAGTATGAATGACTATTCTATTGTAGTAAGGCTTGAATACGGGGAAAATAGTTTCCTGCTTACAGGTGATGCAGAAGAAACATCAGAAATTGAGATGGTGGATAAAAATGCAGATATCTTAAGTGTAGACCTTTTAAAGCTAGGCCATCATGGTAGTATAACATCTACCAGCAAGGAGTTTTTAGATGCAGTAGATCCAGAGTATGCAGTGATCACTGTTGGCAGAGAAAATAGATATGGACATCCAGATGATGAAGTATTGGCTAGATTGGCATCTAAAGATATTCAAATATATAGAACTGATTTAGATGGAAATATAATAGCTATAAGTGATGGAAATAAAATAAGATTCTACAAGGGAGATCTAAAAGATAAAGAAACTGAAAGCAGAGAAGAAAAACCTTTAGCAGAAGAACCTTTAAATCAAGAAAATGCTCAAGTGAAAATAATTTTACTTGATAAATTTGGTGAAATAGTTGTTATTAGAAATGACTCAGGGGATGATGTTGACTTAACAGGGTGGACCTTGCTATCTGTAACTGGAGATCAGGAATTTATATTTCCAGAGTATATATTAGAGGCAGGTGGTAGGGTAACCATAACTAGTGGAGTAAAAGATGGAGATCTTGAATGGGGAAGGAAAAATATCTGGAACAATTCAACTAGTGACCCAGCAGTGTTATTTGATGCAGATAAAAACCAAGTATATTGGTTCAATGATTAAGAGGTGAAGATATGAAATTTACTATAGATAGGTTTGAAGGCGATTTTGCAGTGGTGGAATTAGAGGATAGGGAAATGGTAGATCTACCGCTTTCATTGGTGCCAGAAAATGCTAAGGAAGGCGATATATTGAATATAACAATTGATAAAAATGCAAGTGAAATAAGAAGGAAGAGAATTCAAGATAAGTTTGATAGCTTGTTTTCTGACTAGAGAGGAGAATAATATGAGGATTTTATTGACTAATGATGATGGTATAAGGGCAGATGGAATTCAAAGGTTGGCCAAAGAATTGGAAAAAGAACATGAGCTGATTATTGTAGCTCCAGACATAGAAAGATCCGCTCAAAGCCATGCGATCACACTATTTAAACCATTGGTGATCAAGGAACTAGAGCTTGAAGGAATAAGGGCAAAGGCATATAGCGTATCAGGAACTCCGGCAGACTGTGTTAGGGCTGGAATGGAAGCCCTAGCAGATGGGCCCATAGATTTAGTTTTTTCAGGGATAAATATGGGACTCAACTCTGGTATGGATATCCTATACTCAGGTACAGTATCTGCTGCTATTGAAGCCAGTATATACAATATACCATCAATAGCTGTCTCGGCAGAATATGTAGATAAGAAGGTCAATTTTGATATTGCAGCTAGCTATGCAAGCAAGATATTAGAAAGATCAATCCCAGAAATAAAGGATACTAATATAGTACTAAATATAAATACTCCCTATACTGAAGATGATATAAAGGGGATCAAGGCCTGCAAGGTAGGAGATGTTATATATGACTATTACTTTGAGGGAAAGAATGGTGATGGAGAAAAGATCTTACAAGCAAAGGGAAGAAGAGACATAAGTTTGACTGAGGATACCGATAGGTATTATTTAAGTCAAGGATATGCAACAATTACTCCTCTACACTATGACTTGACTAACTTTAAAAGTTTAGAAGAAGTAAAATCTTGGATGGAGGATTAAGTAATCCACTAGACGATAAAATTAAGGAATAAAGGTGGTAATCAAATGAACTTGTATGATTATTGTGGGAAAAAGCTTAGAATTACTCTTTCAGATGGAAATATCCTTGAAGGTAAATG
>JARICQ010000122.1 GCA_029264075.1 Tissierellaceae bacterium
ACATGAACGGATTAAGAAATCTAGGGGATCAAATAAAAAATAGGTTTAAGGACGGAGTTATAGTACTCTCTAGCCAAAGTGAAGGAAAAGTATTCTTTGTAGCAATGGTCTCTGAAGATGCAAAGAAAAAAGGAATTCATGCTGGAAATATAGTAAGAGAAGTTGCCAAGATAACTGGAGGATCAGGCGGCGGTAGACCTGATATGGCTCAGGCAGGAGGAAAGGACGCTTCTAAAATAGATGAGGCCCTTGAAATAGTTCCAAAGTTAATAAGCGAACAGATAAAATAGATAAGTAAAAGACAAGGGAGTGATTTCTTTGAATAATAAATTTGATGAGACTATGAAGTTTGAAGCACAAAAGGATAAGGTGAGCTCTGTAAATGAAATAATTTTTTCAGTTTTTGAATCTTTAAAAGAAAAAGGCTATCATCCAGTAAATCAAATAATTGGTTATATACTATCTGGAGATCCAAGCTATATAACTAGTCACAATGATGCGAGAAATTTGATATGCAATATTGAGAGAGATGAGATACTTGAAGAGATATTAAGTTTTTATTTAGAAAATAAAAACAATGGAAATAAGGTGTAGTTTTGCAAAGAATAGAGTTAGCAAATAGTGGTGTAGAGGTATCCAGGCTGTGTTTTGGATCTCTTACTATGACTCCATTTCAAGCGAATTTAACCGTAGATGAAGGAGCTTATTTAATAGAATATGCATACGACAAAGGCATCAACTTTATTGATACTGCTGAACTATATGAAAATTACAATTATATAAAAAGAGCTCTAAAAGGTATAAGCAGAGAGGATTTTGTCATAGCTACAAAATCCTATGCTTACACCGAAGACATGGCAAGAGAGAGTTTAGACCTAGCATTAAAGGAATTAGACACCGACTACATAGACATCTTTCTATTACATGAGCAAGAGAGCATACATACTGTAAGGGGACATTTTGATGCTATAGAATACTTTGTAAGGCAAAAGGAAAAGGGGAAAATAAATAGCATTGGAATTTCAACACATAGAATATCAGGAGCCTTGGCTGCAATTCAAGTGCCAGAAATAGAAATACTTCATCCAATAGTCAATAAAAAAGGTATAGGAATACAGGATGGAAATATAGATCAAATGATAGAAACTTTAGACAAGGTTAAAAAAGCAGGAAAGGGAGTATACGCTATGAAGCCACTTGGCGGCGGGCATTTAATATCTGAATCAGAGGCTTCCTTTAACTTTGTAAAAAATATAGATTCGGTTGATAGTATTGCTATTGGCATGCAGTCGACTGTAGAAATAGATGCAAATATTCATCTTTTAAAGAACGGATATATACCAGAAAATTTAAAAGAAAAACTAGGAAATAAAAAAAGAAAACTAATAGTAGCAGACTATTGCATTGGATGTGGGGAATGCGTTCAAATGTGTAGGCAAAAAGGCATAGAAATATTAGATGAAATGGCAAGGCCAAATGAAAACTGCATTTTGTGTGGATATTGTGCCAAGGTATGTCCAGAATTTTGCATCAAAGTAATTTAAGTTAGGAGTATTGGATGAATAAAATAATGGGATTAGATGTAGGAGATAAAACTATAGGTATAGCAATGTCAGACCCTTTGGGATTTACGGCCCAAGCTTTGGCTACAATAAGAAGAAAAAGCAAGAAAGAAGACTATGCTTTGTTAAAAGAAATGATAGATGAACATAAGGTGGAAAAGGTTGTGGTTGGACTACCAAAAAATATGAACGGTAGCATAGGACCTCAAGCTGAAAAGACAATTAAGTTTGCAGAAAAACTCAAAAATAAATTTGATATAGATTTGATTTATCAGGATGAAAGACTTACATCTAAGTCAGCAGAGAGAATGCTTATAGCTGGGGATGTTAGAAGAGAAAAAAGAAAAGATCTAATAGATAAAGTAGCGGCAACATTTATACTGCAAGCATATTTGGATAAAGAATATAATAAATCAAAATAAATATAAGGATAGAGAGGTAGGATTTTATGCAAGAAAAAATAACCCTAACAGATGAAATGGGTCAGGAAAAAGAATTTATAATACTTGCAACATTTGGATTAGATGATGACAACTACGCAGCACTTCTTCCAGCAGATGATATAGAGAGCCCAACATATATATTAAGAATGGAAGAATCTGAAGATGGAGAAGTTGTCCTAATGGGTATTGAGGAGGAAGAAGAGCTTCAAGCAGCAATAGAAGCCTATGAAGAAATTAAAAAAGAAAATCTTCAATAGTTGACAAAAAAGAGAAATAGTAGTATGGTTAAATTAATGATTATTGGTCGGGTGAAAAAATGGATATAAAAGATATAACGGAGACATTACAAGTTGGTGGATATAAATTAACTAGCCAGAGAAAAGCTATATTAAATGTGATCATAGAAAATCAAGACGATCACTTGAGTTGTGACGAGATATATAGCATGGTTAGAGAAAAACATCCAGATCTTGGAATTGCAACTGTCTATAGGACATTACAATTGTTTGAAAAATTAGAGATAGTCTACAGATTGAACTTTGATGATGGGTGTAGCAGATACGAACTTACGTCTGACTCGAAAGAACATCATCATCACCATTTAATCTGCTTGGACTGTGGAAAGGTTATAGAAGTAAAGTTAGACCTTCTAGATACACTAGAAGAAGAAATAGAAAAAGAGGAGCATTTTACTATAGTTGATCATAATGTAAAATTTTATGGATACTGTAACGATTGTAAAAAATAAATCCCTTTTAAAAGGGATTTATTTTTCGGTTAATATCTTTTAAAGACTAAAAATTAAAGACTAAAAATTAAAATAGAAAATAGAGAAAAAGGAGACTTATAATGGCAAAAAGAAAAAACAAATTAACATTAATACCCCTTGGAGGAATGGGGGAAATTGGAAAGAATATTAATGTATTGGAATATAAAAATGATATTATATTAGTAGATTGTGGTATGTCCTTTCCAGAAGATGAGATGCTTGGAATTGATATAGTAATTCCAGATGTAAGCTATCTATTTAAAAACAGAAACAAAATTAGAGGACTTGTATTGACACATGGACATGAAGACCATATCGGTGCAATACCTTATGTATTGAAAAAACTTAATATACCAATATATGGTACCAAGCTAACACTAGGACTTATAGAGACAAAGTTTAGAGAACACAGGCTAAGTAATGTAGATTTAAATGTGGTTAACTTTGGAGACACTATAAAGCTAGGATGCTTTGATGTTGAATTTATAAGAACTGGACATAGTATTCCAGATGCAGCTGCACTTGCTATCACTACACCTGTTGGACGTATAATTCATACAGGAGATTTCAAAATAGACTATACTCCAATAAATGGAGATGTAATAGATCTAAATAGATTTGCTGAACTTGGAAATGAGGGTGTTATGCTCTTGATGGCAGATAGTACAAATGCAGAAAGACCAGGATCTACAATGAGTGAAAGCACTGTAAGAAATACCTTTAAAGATATATTTGAGGGGCATGATGGAAGAGTTTTGGTTGCAACCTTTGCATCCAATGTTCACAGGATACAGCAAATCATTGATGCATCTGAAGAAAATGGAAGAAAGGTTGCACTTTCAGGTAGGTCAATGCTCAACACTACTGGAGTAGCTATGGAGCTTGGCTATATGAATATTGAAAAAGGAACCTTAATAGATATAAAGGATATACACAAGTATCCTAATGATGAAATCACCTTGATCACCACAGGTAGTCAGGGAGAGCCAATGTCAGCTCTTACAAGAATATCTAATTCAGAACATAGGCAAATACAACTTGAGCCAAAGGACCTGGTAGTCATATCTGCAAGTCCAATACCTGGAAATGAAAAGACAGTTTCTAAGGTAATCGACAATCTGATTCAAAGAGGAACAGAAGTAATATATGAATCTATTGCAGATATTCACGTATCAGGACACGCTTGTGAAGAAGAATTGAAATTAATTCAGACACTAGTAAAACCAAAATACTTCATGCCAGTCCATGGTGAATATAGGCATCTAAAAAAACATGCAGAAATAGCAAAGTCACTTGGTATGGATGAAGAAAACATATTTATAATGGAAAATGGTGGAACTCTAGAGTTTACAAAGGACTCAGCTAAAAGAGGGAGCAATGTGCCTTCAGGAAATATCCTTGTAGACGGACTTGGTATAGGTGATGTAGGAAATATAGTACTTCGTGATAGAAAACATCTATCAGAAGATGGTCTTATAGTAGTAGTGCTTACTATGAGCAAGAAAGATGGAAAAATAATAGCAGGACCAGATATTATTTCTAGAGGATTTGTATATGTCAGAGAATCAGAAAACTTGATAGAAGAAGTTAGAAATGTAGTTAAAAAAGTCCTTGAAGACTGTGAAAAGAAAAATATCACAGACTGGTCAACACTCAAATCAAATGTAAGAGATACCCTTAGAAATCATCTCTATGGAAAAATAAAAAGAAATCCAATGATACTACCAATAATTATGGAAGTATAAATATTAAAAAAACCTCCCTGGTATAGATTTATACCAGGGATTTTGATATAATATGATAGAAAAAGAGGTGAAAAGATGAATACAAAATATTTAACAAAGGCAAGTCTAATAGCTGCCATATACATAGTACTGGTAATCTTACAAATGCTACCGGTACCTATAATGAATTTGACCTTTGGACCTGTACAGGTGAGGATAGCAGAAGGATTAGCTCTTTTGCCCTTGATTGAAGCAGCAGCAGTTCCAGGTGTGTTCGTAGGTTGTCTTATATCAAATCTACTTCTTGCATCCTATTCAGGCTTTGGGCTTGTAGACATTATCGGGGGAAGTCTAGTAACTCTTCTTGCAGCATATTTAACTAGCAAGATGAAATCAAAAGTGACTGGCATGATCCCACCTGTACTTTTAAATGCACTAATTGTTTCCATTTGGGTATCATATTTTACAAGGATACCATATTTAATTACAGTCCTAGGAATAGGAGTAGGACAACTGATATCAGTTGGAGTATTTGGAAATATAATACTATCTGTATATAAAAAAGCCACAAATTTAAAAGAATATTAAAATAAGTAAGATAGGATGTGTGAAATGGAAAGAAAAGAAAACAAAAAAAATAAGAAGAAATCTTTATTTGTAGGGCTTATATTGGTTTTTGTAATTATTGGATCTATATCCTTTTTTGGCATCAACTACTATAAAGATGCAGTATCGGCTGTTGATCTAGATGATCCAAATGAAGTTGACATAGTCATACCATCCTCAACTTCTACAGAAAAAATAGCAGAGATATTAAAAGATAATGGACTAATTAAAAATCCACTTGTATTTAGATACGTGGCAAGAAAAGATGGAGTATCAAGTAAATTGAAGGCAGGAGAATATAGATTATCTACTAAGATGAATGTAAGGTCGATATTAGATAGACTAGTAAAGGGCAGCAAAAATATTGACACTACAAGATTTACTATACCTGAAGGATATGAAATAAAACAAATAGCAGATAAGTTGTCAGAAGAAGGATTAGTAGACAAAGCTGTATTTCTAAGTCTTTCAAATGACAAGGGAAACTTTGAAGAAGAGTATAGCTTTTTAAAGGAACTAGAAAAAGGACAAAGCTTAGAAGGTTTTTTATTTCCTTCGACATATGAGGTATATAAAGATGCAAGTGAAAAAGAGATAATAGAAAAAATGTTAGATGTTTTTGAAACAGTATATGAGGAAGAGATAAAAGATAGGGTAGATGACTTTGATTTAGATTTAAATCAGATAATTACTCTAGCTTCAATCATTGAGAGAGAGGGAAAGCTAGATAGAGAACGCCCAATAATGTCAGCAGTCTTTCACAATAGATTAGAAGACGGAATGAAACTTCAATCATGTGCAACTGTACAATATATACTGGGTGAGAGAAAAGAAGTGCTTACAAATGCAGATACTAGTATAGACTCACCCTTTAACACCTATATAAATACAGGACTTCCACCAGCACCCATAGCATCATCTGGAAGGGCATCTCTTGTTGCCGCTGTAAATCCAGCAGATGTAGACTATTTATTTTTTGTGCTTACAGGATCAGATGGCTCCCACACATTTACAAGAACCTATGAAGAGCATCTAGAGGCAAAACCATAATATCAATTCTACAAAAAAGGATGAGAAGATGAACAACATAAATAGAGACTATATTGAAGACTATATAGGCGGATTACTTCCAGAAAGAAAAGGATTAAAGCCTATGGAGGACTATGCAGAAGAAAACTTTGTTCCAATTATTCAGCCTGAAGTTGCCCAGTTTTTAAAAGTCATTCTCAAGATAAATAAGCCTAAAAGAATACTTGAAATAGGTACAGCCATAGGATACTCGGCCATAGTGATGGCTGAAAACACAGATTCTTCTACTCAGATAAGTACTATAGAAAGAAATGATGATATGGTCGACCTAGCCAACCAAAATATATCTAAATTTGGATATAAAGATAGGATAAAGGTCTTGAGAGGAGAAGCAGAAGATAAGCTGGTAGCTCTTGAAGGAAAATATGATTTCATATTTTTAGATGCAGCAAAGGGACAATATAGAAAATTTTTTGATGAGTCTATGAGACTAATAGATATAGGCGGCATAATAGTATGTGACAATGTACTATTTAGAGGAATGGTAGCCAATGAAGAATTAGTAGATCCTAGAAAGGCTACAATAGTTAAAAGACTTAGAGAATTTTTGATATATATAAATAAGCTCGAGGGATATTCCACTTCAATCATACCAATTGGAGACGGAATAGCCCTTACATATAGGGAGGACTAGTATTTTGGGAAAAATAGAGTTATTAGCACCAGCAGGAGATTTAGAAAAATTAAAAATGGCCATTACTTACGGGGCAGATGCAGTTTATTTGGGTGGAGAGAGCTTTGGCCTAAGGAAGGCATCTAAAAACTTTTCTATAGAAGATATAGAAAAAGGAATCACATTTGCCCACCAAAGAAACAAAAGAGTATATATAACTTTAAATATAGTACCACACGATGATGACCTTATAGGACTTGAAGAATACTTGCTAGACCTAGAGAGAATCGGAGCAGACGCACTCATAGTATCAGATCCAGGAATGTTTGCAGTAGTCAAAAGAACATTGCCAAATATGGATATACATATAAGCACCCAAGCATCTGTAACAAACTACGAAACGATCATGTTTTGGTACAACTTAGGTGTTAGGCGGATAGTACTAGCTAGAGAGCTTTCTTTCGACGAAATAGAAAATATAAGTAAAAAGATTCCTGAAGACTTAGAGTTAGAAGCATTTGTTCATGGTGCCATGTGTATGAGTTACTCTGGAAGATGTTTAATTTCAAACTACATGACTGGAAGAGATGCAAATAGAGGGGACTGTATACATGCCTGTAGATTTAAATACAATCTAGTAGAAGAAACTAGGCCAGGACAATATTTTCCAGTCTATGAAGATGATGAGGGAACATTCATCATGAACTCCAAGGACCTTTGCATGATAGAATACATTCCAGAGCTAATGAAGTCTGGAATCAAGAGCTTTAAGATAGAAGGAAGAGTAAAGAGCTCTTATTATGTTTCGACTATTATTAGAGCTTACAGAATGGCTATAGATGAATATTACAAGAAAAAAGATAATTATAAATTTGATAAAAAATATAAAGAGGAAATAGAAAAAACTAGCTTTAGGGCCTTTACAACAGGATTCTACTTTGGTCAACCTACAAGTC
>JARICQ010000001.1 GCA_029264075.1 Tissierellaceae bacterium
TACTAAATTATCTAAGTCTATTTCCATCCATGTAGGTCTAGTTAAGTTTTCCATTTAAACTTCCTCCCTATATAAGCTAATTATATCAAAAGACTTTAAAGTTTAATAGGAATATAGGGAAGAAAAAATATGGCAAGGCGAAATTTCCACCCTACCATATCTCTTGAAAGAAAACATATCCAGTTTTTCCTATCCTAGCTCTCTTTTATTTGTGATACTAACTCTTCCATTAGTTCTTTTACACTTACTATCTTATCTATTAGGTAGGCATTTGCTCCTGCAAATACAAAACCTGAATTTAAGTTTCCCTTTTCAGCACTGATCAGTGCATTTGCTATGCAGTATGATGCCTCATCTGGCTTGCAGGGCTTAAGGCAGTTAGTCACGCATTTGATGGGTCTTCTCTTGCCTTCTTTTGACTCTTCTATAAACTTATCATTTATAGCCCTGCCAACTAGCCCTACTGGACTGTCTATAAGGACTATATCCTCTTCACTTGCATTTACATATGATTCTTTGAATATATCGTCTGCATCACATTCAAAAGTTGCTGCAAATCTACTTCCAAGTTGAGCACCAGAAGCACCTAGTTTAAGTAAATTTGCTATATCTCTTCCGTCTCTTATTCCGCCTGCCGCTATTAACGGGATCTCTCTTCCGTATTTTTCTTCAAAGGGCTTAATAGCATCTAGTACTCCAGGTATTAGAAGCTCAAGCTTCTTTGAGGAATCTCCTATCTCTTCTTTTGAAAAGCCTAGATGTCCACCTGCCAGTGGCCCTTCAACTACTATAGCATCTGGAGCTACTCCATATCTCTTATCCCAAGACTTACATATTATCTTGGCTGCCCTGTCAGATGAAACAATAGGTACAATCTTTGTAGTAGATCCCTTGGTGAGTTCCGGAAGATTGATTGGAAGTCCTGCACCTGAAAAGATTATATCTATTTTTTCCCTGACAGACTCTCTTACTACTTCTTCGAAATTATTTAATACAGTCATTATATTTATGCCTATAATTCCACCCTTTGAGATTTCTTTGGCACGTCTTATATGATGCTTTAATGCTCTTATATTAGCCGATTTTTTATCCTTATAGAAATCTGATTCCTTAAATCCAATCTCTACTCCAGATAATACTCCAATTCCTCCATTCAGAGCAACATTTCCAGCGAGTCTTGAAAGAGATATTCCAACTCCCATGCCACCTTGAACTATTGGAATTTTTGCAGTTAAATCTCCTATCTTTAATGGTTTAAATTTCATAGTTGCCTCCTAAAAAAAATATTAGACTAGATTATCCAGCCTAATATTTATTATATCTGTTTTTATATAAAAAAGATAGTTTTACTTAAGAAACCTCTTCGCCTTTTTGGATTAAAATCTTCATTGCAAGCTCTGAAACTTCTCTACAGATATTATTTCCCCAAAATATACCTTTTTTAGTTAAATTGTAGATCTCTCCATCCCTTCTTGCAAATCTCTCTTCAACTAGTTCATTGAATAGATCTTGTATCCTATCTCTTATATATATCTCTTCGATTTCTCTTGTGTCTATTTTTGTGAACTGAGGCTTTGAACTTATAGATTTTATCTGCCTGTATTCTGGCTTGAATATCATTCCCTTGGCCTCTTTAAAATCACTTATTTGATTTTTGAATCTTTCTATATTTATTTCATTCATCATGCTCATATCACCTATATTGCCACCTGCTCCAGCTCCCAGTGGAAGGGTATCTCCCCCTCCATGTCTAATTCTTATATATTTGTATTCATCTCTTCCAGGTCTTACCATCTTTGTAAGCTCTAAAAAACCGAATCCATTCTCCTTCGCCCTATCTGTTATTATATTAAATCCTTCTACTTCTCTTTTAAAGTTTTCCCTGTAGTAGTTTTCTGGATCTTCAAGTTTTTTTATAAGTTGAGCCTGTTCATTTAATATAAGTGAGTAAAAAGAAAAGCCAGCAATATCTAAATTTGATGCATTTTCTATATCATTATAGATATCTTCTATAGTTTGCTCTGGATAATTGTAGATAATATCAATATTTACATTTCTAAATCCTGTATCTAGCAATTGATTTATCTTTTTTATCACAGTATTTCTATCACCTATTCTTCCGAGGGTTTTTCTTCCTTTATTTGAAAAAGTCTGGACTCCTATACTAAATCTATTTGCTCCCTCTTCATAGAGCATATCTATTTTTTCCTTATCTAATTCTGTAATAGTTGTCTCTAGGGATATTTCAGCTTCTTTTCCAATGGGAAGATTGGCCTTTAATGCTTGCATTATTTTCCTTAGGTCCTCTGTTGAGAGGGTCGTTGGCGTCCCACCACCAAAATAAACTGAATTGTAATTTCTATTTTGTATATAATCGTATTGGGAAAATCTCTTTATCTGTTCAACCACTAAATCTGCATAGTTCGGTGGTGGATCTATGAGACTTCTTCTCATATTGCAAAAACTGCATATCTTGGTACAGAATGGCACATGGATATAAATCGCATCTTCCTTTGTCTCTATCTGTGAGGATTTCAAGTGACTATCTAGGCTGATGCTTCCCTTGACTAAGTGCTTTATACCCTCTCCTGCTGCATGGTGGGTTTTTGATCTTTCATCGTATCTGCTTTGTGAAAAGTCCATCAAGATCTCTCCTCTTCTAGCTCTGAAAATATCTCTTTAAATACAAGCCTTGCATTTTCAAAGTCGCTTTCATCTGGATGCGTGCTCGCATCCTTGTGTCTTTTTTTTCTAGCCTCATCTAAGTAATGTGGATGACCTTTTGGAAATGTTTTAAAGATTTCAATTAACTTTGGATCTACTGCCCCCTGGCATATGAATTCTCCTATCAGCTTGTTTTTACCTTCTAAGATATCACGAGTCTTTTGCATACATTCCCTTGCATGGTCTGAGTCAGGATAGGCCCCTAGAGTTCCAAATATAGCTACATTTTTTCCTTCAATCTTCTCTATAAAATCCTTTGCCTCACTATTTGGCAATCCCTTATCCACCCAAAATCCAACTACCACATTGTCAAATTTTTCTAAATCTATATCTTCATCTATGGCAGTATATACTGTGCCCTCTGGCAGTACTTCGTATATTGCATCTGCCACCCTCTTTGTATTTCCTGTTTTGCTTGAATATGTCAATAGCGTATTCATCTTTTCCTCCTATATTACTTTTTTTGGTATTATGATTGGATAGCCTTCATCTTCGTCATAGTATATATTGGCTTTTACCTTATATACAGAATTTAAGATGCCTTGGTTCAGGACTTCTTTTGGACTTCCAACCTTTACTATCTTACCTTCATCTAAGACTATTATATTGTCACTATATTTTGCTGCCTGATTTAAATCGTGTAGGACCATTATTACTGTCATTTTCAATTTTTGATTTAAAGTTTTTATAAGTTCTAGAAGTTCTAGTTGATAGCCTATATCCAAATATGTTGTAGGCTCGTCTAAGAGCAATATATCTGGTTCCTGGGCAAGTGCTACTGCAAGCCACACCCTTTGCCTCTCTCCTCCTGAAAGGCAACAAACCGTTTTATAC
>JARICQ010000006.1 GCA_029264075.1 Tissierellaceae bacterium
GGAGTAGTTTTATGAGTTTAACACATGTAGATGGACTTAAATCAGAGATATATGTACCCATTACACCAGATCCAGTATGGACAGAAATTAGCAAACCATTAGAAGATATGACCATAGCTCTTGTAACGGCAGCTGGGGTTCACCTTAAGAGCCAGGAGAGATTTAATCTTTCAGGAGATATATCATATAGGAAACTAGATAAGGAAGATCAGACAGGGGATATGATGGTCTCGCATGGTGGATATGACAATTCAGATGTCAACAAAGATATAAATGCGATGTTTCCCATAGATAGATTAAGAGAATTAAAAGATGAAAAGATAATAAAAGACCTAGCAAAGGTTCACATTGGCTTTATGGGGGGCGGTGGAGATGTAGAGGAATTCGAACAACACACCGGTCCTGAAATTGCAGAACTTTTAAAGGGTGAAAATGTAGATGGAGTAGTTATTACAGGAGGCTGAGGTACCTGCCACCGCTCTGCAGTTTTGGTGCAGAGAGTGATTGAGGAATCTGGAATTCCTACTATTTTAATAGCAGCACTTCCTCCAGTAGCAAGGCAAGCAGGGTCGCCTAGGGCTGTAGCACCAATGGTTCCTATGGGTGCAAATGTAGGTGAACCAAATAATATTGAAATGCAAAAGGGTATACTCCTAGACACATTGAAACAATTAATAGAAATAGATTCACCAGGCAAGATAATATCACTGCCTTATGAATATAACGCTAAAATATAGGAGGTAGCTTGTGGAGATATTGGAATTTGTAGATACTCATACCATGGGAGAGCCAGCTAGGATAATAATAGATGGAGTCCCACCAATACTTGGAAATACAATGATGGAAAAGAAAGACTATCTAAGAGATAAACTAGACTATATAAGAAAGCTCTCAATGAGAGAACCAAGGGGACACAGGGATATGTTTGGCGCTATCATCACTCCACCTACATCCGAAGAAGCAGATATGGGCGTTGTATATATAGATGGAGGAGGCTATTTAAATATGTGTGGTCATGGAACCATGGCTGTAGCTACCTTTCTTGTGGAAGGTGAGTATGTAAAGGTAGATGAACCATATACAAATATCACCCTAGACACACCTGCAGGAATTGTAAGATCTAGAGTCCGAGTAGAAGATGGGAAAATAAAAGAAGTGTCCCTTGTAAATGTAGCTTCTTTTCTATATAAAAAGGATCTTGAGCTATCTCTTAAAAATGGGAAAAAGATAAGTATAGATATAGCCTTTGGTGGCAGTTTTTTTGCCATAGTCAAAGCAAGTGAATTAGGCTTAGATGTAGCCATATCACATATAGAAGATATAGTTAAACTCGGAATGGAAATAAAGGATACGATAAACAAAAAATACAAGCTAGAACATCCCCTAAATCCTGGAATCAATAGGGTAGACCTAGTAGAGATATATGGACAAGCTCTTCATCCCGATGCAGACTATAGGAATGTTGTAATATTTGGAGATGGTCAATTCGATAGGTCGCCATGCGGAACTGGAACATGCGCAAAGATAGCAGCACTTGAAAGCAGGGGAGAACTTTCCTTAAATGAGACCTTTGTATATGAAAGTATAACGGGAACTATTTTTAGTGGGAGGGCACTTGAAAGAGTAAAGGTAGGAAAATACGATGCTATAATACCAGAGCTAACAGGAAGAAGCTTTATAACAGCCAAGGGAAGTATCATCCTTCAAGATGAAGACCCTTTTAGGACTGGATTTACAATTATATAAAAACATTTGAGGGCTAGAGAATATTCTAAAGCTCAAATTTTAAAGGTGAGAAATCGTTATTTAGATTTCTCACCTTTTTATTTTACTTATGCCTGCAATTCATCTAAAAACCTTGAAGGATTCACCAATCTATTGCCTAGATTCCTCACAGAAATCAAGCTTAAATGATACTTGGCCCTAGTCATTGCAACATAGAAGAGGCGTCTTTCCTCTTCGAAATCATCTATCATATCTTTCTGATGCAAGTCTATACTAGAAGATGAAGGGAAATGACCATCAACCAAGTCGATTATATATACCCTATCAAACTCAAGGCCCTTGGCAGAGTGAATAGTGGATAGGGTGATTCCGTCTCTGACATCTCTGGAATTAAGACAAAGCGATTCCAAATACTCTAGCCTATCTATCAATTCATCCAGGGATTCAGTTTCCTTGGCTATAAGCTTTAAATAATAGATAATGGTCTTTAATGAATCATAGGTATATCCAAATTTTATAGAGTTCTCTTTTAAATACTTTTCATATTCAAGATTGTACTCAATATATTCAATAGAATCCAAGGGATTTAGTCGTGAAAGTTTCCTAAAATCAGTGCTAAGCTCTCTCAGTGTAGATTTGTAATATATGGGTATATCAGGATACTTCATTATCCTGTCAAATACAGGCCACTTGTAATTTAGAGTTTTTGCAAAGTTCAATTGTTTTTTTGATATATAGCCCTTTTTCTTGTAATATATTTTTTCATAGAGGCTTATATTAGAAGGATTCTTAGAAAATCTAATAAAGTTGATTATATCTTGGACCAGCCAATGATTGAAAAATCTAACCTTGACATCTCTCATATAAAAGGGGATATTATTTTTCTCTAAAAAATCTATAAGACCAATGGACGATAGATTGTTTCTATAGAGAATAGAAATCTTCCTGATATCCTTATCTTCTATATCTTTTTTTATATAATTGTATTGATCCAATATTTTTTCAACTTTTACTATATTTATCGGTTCTACAAAGTCGTTGTCTGTAGCTATGGTCTTGTCATATCTAAGGGTATTTGAGCTGATAAACTTGTTGCAAACCGAAACTATATTCTTAGAGGACCTATAGTTTTTTTCCATGAAAAATATCTTTCCATCTGCAAATATTTCCTTGAAGTTCAGGAGTCCCTTGGGATCTGACCCTCTGAAGCCGTATATGGACTGGTCATCATCAGCTACTACAAAGAGATTGTTCTTTGGGAAGGCTATTTTCTTCAGTATTTCCATTTGAATCTTAGAAGTATCTTGCCCTTCGTCCAATTGGATATAGTCATATTTATCTCTATATTTTTCTAATATATACTTGTTCCTATTCAATATATTTAGAGTAATGCTTAGCATATCGTCAAAGTCTATTAAATTGTTCTTTCTTTTATAGTTTTCATATTCATTAAATACATCCTCAAACTTATCTATACCAGGCTTTTTATCTCTTACAAATTCATCTGGAAGGATCATCATATTTTTTATATAACCAATTGCATTTATAAGAGACTCAAGCTTTTCCTCTGTTATATGGGATTTGTTTTTGTCGAGATATATTTGCTTGATTAGATTATACTTATTTACTGGAGACTTGTCGCCCTCTATAAGTGTGAACTTAATATTCTTCATATAAGCATACTCTCTGAACAAATTGAAACAAAAGCTATGTATGGTTGAAAAAGATATGGGAATAGAAGATATATCTTTAAAGCTCTTTTCAAATCTTCTCTTCATATCCCTAGCAGATGCCCTGCTAAAGGTTATAGATAGGATTCTATCTGGCCTTACCTTGTGCTCGAGTATTAGATTAACAGTCCTGTGGATCAAAACAGTAGTTTTACCTGCACCAGGAACTGCAAGGATAAGGGCAGGACCACCTATATGGGATACAGCTAGTAGTTGTTCTTTACTTAAATTCATTTTTCCACCTCGCTTGTATTTTATCACAAAAAAAATTTATATCAAACATTTATAAGTAATAGCATAGACAATTAGGTAAAAATGATTTAGACTATAGTGTAGAGACGGATTAATAATAGATAAATGAGAGGTGAAGTGTTTGAAAAATAGACTCAAGAAATTTGACGATTTATTTATAGATATAATAAATAATAGGATGAGAAGCAAGTATCTAGACTATATAATGTATAGGGTTACCTATCTGGGAAGTGCAGTTTTTTCTGCTATCTTGATGTTTTCATTTATATTTTTTGGAAATCAAAACATCAGAATCATGGGTATAGAGCTTTTTCTAGTACTAGGTGCTAGCCAGATCATAGTACATTCTCTTAAGAGGCTTCTTTCTAGAGAAAGACCATATAAGATACTTGAACAGTTAAATACATTTGGAATCAATTTAAAGGATTATTCTTTTCCATCAGGCCACTCTGCTGCAAGCTTTTCTCTTGCAACGACTATAGCTTTAAATATTCCAAGATTATCAATTATAGTTTTCTTCCTAGCCATCCTAGTAGCAGTTTCTAGAATATACTTGGGTGTTCACTATCCAACAGATGTAGCTGCAGGGATTATCATAGGACTATCAGCTTCCCTCCTTATACATTTCTATTTGATTGAATTTGTATATAGCTTAGGAGAAAAGATATGGGCAACTTAAATCGATAGATCTACGAAATTATTATTTAAACAATAAAAATATAAAAAACCTTATGTGAGGATTGAAAAAACTAGCTTATTTTATAGGAGGATTTTATATGCTAATGAAAAATTTTTTAAAGGATAGAAGGTCAGTAAGAGAATTCAGAAATAAAAAAATTGAAATAGAAAAAATCAAAACTATAAAATCATATATAAAACTATCAGAAGAAGATAATGGAAGTTTTAAATTTAGATTATATGAAAACGGCGATTACTTATACGAGCAACTAAAAGGCATTGGTGGGTATTCTGGACTGATGATAGAAAGTCCCCACTATATAGCCTTAGAAGAAACAAATGACGATAGAAATACACTAATTTATGGTGCCTATAAAATGGAAGAATTGATTACAAAATTAAATCAACTTGGCCTAGAGACATGTTGGGTAAGTGTAGATACCATAAAAGATGAGTTTAAAGAGAGATTATTTGGTGGGCATACAGGAAATATAGATTACATGATTGCAATAGGATATGGAAAAAGAAAAAACCCATTTGTAAAGGAAAGCACAAGCTCAAGATTGGGAGTAGATGAAATAGTATATAGTGAAAGAATAGGAGAGCAAGTGGAAGACCAAGAGTTAGAGCATAGGGGGCTGGGAGATCTTTTCTATTATGTGAGATTTGCACCATCAAAATGGAATTCCCAACCTTGGAGATTTTTGCTTGAAAAAGACAGGGTGATCTTACTTATAAGATACAAGGAAGACTATTTCCAGCACCTAGTAGAAGCAGGTATAGTCATGTATTATTTCAAGGAACTCTCTAAAACTATTGGCATAGAGGATGAGTGGGAATTTCTAGAAGGCAGTCAAGATGAAGACGATGCCATCTATGAATATATTGCGCAACTAAAATTATAAGACAATTAAATGGATAAGAATTGATATAGGATATTTAGAATGCTTTCTAATAGTCCTATATCTTTTTTATTTGATTGACAAAACTTATCTCTTATCATATAATAAAAGTAAACATATGAGCGGATGTTCATATATATAAAAGGAGGTAGCTATGAAAGCGAGTGTACTTGAATTAAAAGGAGTGAATTGTTCTACCTGTGCAAAGAAAATTGAAGACTTTTCAAAAAAAATTGAAGGTGTAGAAGATGTAAATGTCGATTTTGTATCAAAAAAATTAAAAATAAAAACAGAAAAGGAAGAAAATATAGAGTATATAACAGATGAAGTTACCAAGATAGTTAAAAAATTAGAACCGGATGTAGTAGTAGTTAATAAGACCAAAGGCAGGGATTCTAAAGATCAAGATGAACAAGCCCACACCCATAGTCATGGAGAGGCCAATAAAAGTCAAATAATAAAATTGATCCTCGGTGGAATACTATTCGCCTTGCCATTTTTACTTAAACTGGAGGGGACCATTAGGTTTTCAATTTATTTGACTGCCTATATAATAGTAGGATACAAGGTAATCATTAAAGCCGTGAAAAATGTGCTTGCAGGAGTTCCCTTTGATGAATATTTTCTAATGACCATAGCAACTCTGGCAGCCTTTGGTATAGGAGAGTACCCTGAAGGTGTAGCAGTAATGCTCTTCTACCAAATCGGAGAGATGTTTCAGGGAATGGCTGTCAATAGATCGAGAAACTCTATCTCTGCTCTCTTAGACATTAGACCAGATTCAGCCAATCTACTGAGGGGAGATGAAATAGTCCAAGTAGACCCTGAGACTGTAGACATAGGAGA
>JARICQ010000041.1 GCA_029264075.1 Tissierellaceae bacterium
CAGAAGTTAAGCATCTTAACGCCGATGGTACTTGGATGGCAACGTCCTGGGAGAGTAGGAAGTCGCTAGGCTCAAAAAAAGGCTCTATTACGATTAATTCGTAGTAGGGCTTTTTTGTTTTTTGTAAATAAGCTTGTCTTCAATTAGTTGTATTAATCCCATAATTAATATATAATATAATAGCCTACTATATTATATATATCGATAAGATAGAGTTTGAGAACAAAATATTGCCATATGATTTTATAGAGACTGCAAAGTATTTCTTTAGTGCAGGAAATAAATGGACAGAATATGGGTATTATGATATTTAAGAGGATGTGATTTTATGAAATATGAAGGTTCACTTTATAGACCACCTAGTGAGGCATATAGCTTAATAGTTCAGGCAACCATAGGATGTACTCACAATGGATGCACCTTTTGTTCTATGTATAAGGACAAGGTATTTCGTGTAAGGCCGACAGAAGAGATAATAGAAGATCTAAGAATAGGAAGAAAAAAGTATGGATATGTGGATAGGATTTTCATTGCAGATGGAGATGCTCTCGCCATAAAAAACAAAGAATTGGAAAAGATTCTCGCATATATAAAAGAAAACTTTCCTAAATGTAAAAGAGTAGGAATATATGGTTCTCCCAAGGCCATAATATCTAAATCTCATGGTGAGCTTTTGAGATTAAAAGAACTTGGACTTGGTATAATATATCTTGGAGTGGAAACAGGATCAGAATATATTTTACAAAGGATAAATAAGGGAGTTACAAGAAAAGAAATGATATTAGCTGGCAAAAAAGTAGTCAATAGTGGAATAAAACTCTCAATTACCCTTATATCAGGTATTGGTGGAAGAGAAGATTCATATGAACATGCTAGAGAATCAGCTAAAATAATTAATGAAATAAATCCAGATTACCTTGGACTTTTGACCCTAATGGTTCAGGAAAATACACCCTTATATGAAGATGTCAGGGATGGAAAATTTGAGATATTATCTCCAAAAGAAGTATTATTTGAGACAAGAGAAATGGTAGAGAATATAAATGTTGAAAATTGCATATTTAGAAGCAACCACTCTTCAAACTATGTTTCTCTAAGGGGTACTTTACCAAAGGACAAGGAAAAAATATTGGGACAGATAGATGCTGGACTTAAGACTTCAGGCTTAGAAGATAAAGATATATATAGAAGACTTTGATTAGTCTTCTTTTTTTGTAGCAAATAGACAAAATGCAAAATAAGATGTAGAATAGAAGTTGAGAGAAATCTGATAAAGGAGTTTTTTTATGGAGAAGAAGATAATAGTAATAGGAGCTGGAGCTTCAGGAATGATGGCTGCTATATCTGCTAATTTAAACGGCGCAGATGTTATATTACTTGAGAGAAATGACAGGCTAGGAAAGAAATTACTTGCAACAGGAAATGGAAGATGCAATTATACAAACAAAAATCTAAGCATAAATAATTATCATGGAAAAAATCCTAAGTTTGCCTATAGTGGATTATCTCAGTTTAATGTGGATACTACTATAGATTTTTTGGAGACAATGGGGATAACTCCTTCGCTTCTAGATAATGGTAAGATCTTTCCACTTTCATATCAAAGCTCAAGCATGGTGGATGTTCTTAGATATGAAATAGAAAACAAGGATATAGAATTAATTAAAGATGCCTATGTATCTGAAATAGAAAAAAATAAAAATAAGTTTAAAGTGAGCTTAAAGGATAAGAGGAGCTTTGAAGGAGATAGGGTTATAGTTGCAACAGGAGGGATGGCGCTTCCAAATAGTGGGTCTGATGGAAATGGATATGACTTATGTGAAAGGCTGGGACATTCAATTATAGATGTTTTTCCAGGGCTAGTTCAATTAAAACTCGCTGGAGGTCATTTCAAATCGCTAGATGGAACTAAATTTGTTGGAAGAGCAGAGCTATTTGTAGATAGTAAAATGATCTTAGATGATACTGGAGATATACTATTTACTTCTTACGGAATTTCAGGACCACCAATATTAAACCTCAGTAGACAAGCTATCTACAATTTAAATAGAGAAAGGAAAGTAGAAGTTAAGGTCTCTATCATACATCATATGGACATAGAAAAGTTATATGAATATCTCTTTTATAGGTTTAGCTTGATGGGAGAGAAGACGGTAGCGCAAGCATTGATAGGATTTATAAATAAGAAACTAATAATTCCAGTCCTTAAAGAGGCCAATATTTATAGGGATAAAAAATCAGCAGATCTTTCCAGAGAGGAAGTAAGAAGATTAGCAAAAGTATTAAATTCATGGGACTTCCAAGTAATTGGCAGTCAACCTTGGGCAAATGCTCAGATAACAGCTGGTGGAGTAAATACAGATGAAGTTGACAGCAAGACAATGGAGTCTAAAATAGTAAAAGGCCTGTATATAGTTGGAGAAATATTAGATATAGATGGAGATTGCGGAGGATACAATTTACAATGGGCATGGTCTTCTGGATACATAGCAGGAGAAAAGGCTGCTTTAAATTGAAAAAAAGTGGGGTTGGAAATGTTAAAGAAATTACTTGAACTTGAAGAGAAAAGACAAAATATAAAAGTATCGCTAATAGGTGCTGGTTTGATGGGAAAGGGTCTGGTTAGTCAAATGACCCTAGTTAAGGGGATGACACCTTCACTTGTGGCAAGTCACAAAATAACTGATGCAATAGAGGCCTATAGCTTGGCAGGAATTTCCAAGGATGATATAGTAATAGGGAATAGCTTAGGCGATATAAATAAGGCTATGGAGAGAGGAAAATATGTAGTTACAGATAATGCCGATTGGGCAACACGTGCAAATTTAATAGATGTGGCAGTAGATGCTACAGGAGTTCCAAATACAGGTGCAAGGATAGCAAAGGATGCTATAGAAAATAAAAAGCATGTTGTAATGCTAAATATAGAGTCTGATGTAGTTGTGGGACCAATATTAAATAAAATGGCTGAAAAGGCTGGGGTAGTTTATACAGGAACAGCTGGAGATGAACCAGGTGCAGTAAAGGAAATATTTGACTTTGCAGTAACTACAGGATTTGAAGTGTTGGCTATAGGTAAGGGTAAAAACAACCCTATAGACTACAATGCTACTCCAGATAGCGTGAGGGAAAGAGCACTTAAATCAAAGCTCAAAGCTCTCAGGCTCTGTTCCTTTGTAGATGGCACCAATACTATGGTTGAAATGGCTTCTATGGCCAATGCTACAGGCTTTGTACCCGATATAAGGGGAGGGCATGGTCCTACTACAGATGTAGATGATCTTCCAAAAAAATATAGTTTGAAAAACCAAGGTGGCATACTAGACAAATATAAAATAGTAGACTATGCCCACGGTATAGCACCTGGAGTATTTGTAATAGTTACCACATCACTTCCTCAGGTGCATCATGAGATGGAGTTTCTAAAGATGGGACCTGGTCCAAACTATGTATTATATAGGCCCTATCACCTAACTAGTTTAGAAACACCTATATCAATAGCCAAGGCCCATATATACGGTGAGCCTACCATTGCGCCAAAGTATGAAAAGCCAGTAGCTGAAGTAATTGCCAGGGCAAAGATAGACTTAAAGACTGGCCAGACCTTAGATGGAATAGGAGAATATACTGTACTTGGAAGCATAGATACCTACCAAAGAGCAAAAGAAGAAAACCTAGTCCCTATTGGACTTATAGATAAAAAAACAAAAGTAAAAAAAGACATCAAGAAAGGTCAGTTTATTAGCCATGATATGATAGAATTAGATAGGACTACAGACATCTACAAGCTTAGAAAAGAACAAGAAAAACTTTAAAAGACTAAAATTGCTTGACAAACAATCTTAAATAAAGTATATTAATAGACAAGTGAAAATCTATGCGTTGACGAGGACAGTAGCAAAATAATTTTATTTTAGAGAGATAATCATTTGGTGGAAGATTATTATAAAATGTTTTGTGAATATCACCTCTTAGCATGGCATCTGAATCTAGTAAGATGTTAGGTGGAGGCCTTAGACTCATTAAGTGGCAAAAATATATTTGTTTTTGCAATTTTGGGTGGTACCGCGGAAAATTCGTCCCTAAGTCTTAGACTTAGGGATTTGTTATTTTAAAAAAGAAAGGATTGATAAATTGAAAAAGTTTGAAGCACTATCAAATGAAGCTGTAAAGGATAGGGAGAAAAAACTTAGTGAATATTGGAATGAAATAGATCTACTTCACAAGTCAGTAGAAACTAGAGATGAAGATAATCCATTTGTATTTTATGAGGGTCCTCCAACAGCCAATGGAAAGCCAGGTATACATCATGTAATGGCAAGGACTCTAAAAGATCTTACCTGTAGATACAAGACCATGCAGGGCTACCAAGTAAAGAGAAAGGCAGGCTGGGATACACATGGCCTACCTGTAGAGATTGAAGTAGAGAAGAAACTAGATTTAAAAAACAAACAGGATATTGAAAAGTTCGGCCTAGAAAAGTTCAATGAGGAGTGTAGAAAGTCAGTATTCAAATATGAGAAGCTATGGAGAGACATGACAGAGAGAATGGCCTATATGATAGACCTAGACAACCCATATGTAACTCTTGACAATGACTATATCGAATCAGTTTGGTGGATACTAGATAAGTTCCACAAGGAAGGTCTAATATATGAGGGCCACAAAATACTTCCCTACTGCTCAAGATGTGGGACAGGACTTGCGACCCATGAGGTGGCACAGGGCTATGAGGAAATAACATCAGAAACTGTGACGGTTAAGTTTAAACTTAAGGACAAGGACGAGTATTTTCTAGCATGGACAACTACTCCTTGGACACTTCCTTCAAATGTATGCTTGACAGTTAATCCAGATGTAGATTATATAAAGGTAAAGCAAGAAGGGGAGATATATTATCTGGCCAAGGGACTTGCAGATCAAGTTCTAGAAGGCGATTATGAAATACTTGAAGAGATGAAGGGTAGGGAACTGGAATATATAGAGTATGAACAGTTAATTCCATTTATAGATGTAGA
>JARICQ010000047.1 GCA_029264075.1 Tissierellaceae bacterium
CTACATCGCAATCCGGAGCCAGGATTCTTAGAGTACAGAACCGCTGCTATAGTTGTAGGAGAATTAGAAAAATTGGGATATCGTGTCCTCTATGGAGAGGAGAACTTCAAAGAAGAGTCCATGATGGGAGTACCTACCATGGAAGAAATTAAATCAGCACAAAAAAGAGCTATTGCAGGTGGAGCTGATGAAGATCTAGTTATGAAAATGTCAGGGGGTAAAACAGGAGTTGTTGGAATCTTAGATAGTGGAAACCCTGGGCCTACAATAGCTTATAGGGTTGACATGGATGCACTGGCCATCCAAGAAGAAACAGTAGATACAAAACATAGGCCAGTTCGTGAAGGCTTTAGTTCAATAAATCCTGGTGCCATGCATGCTTGTGGTCACGATTCTCACACAGCAATTGGCTTGGGATTGGCTTCTGTATTAGCTGATATTAAAGATGATTTAAATGGCAGGATCAAATTAGTATTTCAAAGCGCTGAGGAAGGAGGAAGGGGAGCAAAATCAATGGTTGATGCTGGAATTGTTGATGATGTAGACTACATGATAGGTATTCACGTAGGTTTAGGCTTAGCAGATGGCAAAGTGGTATGCGGTGCTGGAGCAGACGGCTTTCCCTCAAGTCACAAGCTTGACGTCAATTTCACAGGTAAGCCAGCCCATGCAGGTGCTGCACCAGAAGAAGGAAATAATGCCTTACTTGCAGCTGCAACAGCTATTTTAAATTTATACAGCATATCAAGGCATAGTGGTGGAATGACCCGTATTAATGTTGGATCTGTAGAAACTAGCCAGGGACGAAACATCATACCATACGAGGCAAAATTAAAAATTGAGACAAGGGGTAAAAATTCTGACTTAGACAATTATATGATGGAGCGTGCCATAAAGGTATTAGAAGCATCTGCTCAAATGTATGATCTAGAAATGGATACTGATTTACAAGGAATGTATATCAGTGCTAAGCCAAACAAAGATCTAGCAAAAGCTGTTGGAAGGATAGCACGTAGTATTCCAGAATTTAAAGAAGTAGAAGACTTTGGTCCCTTTGGAAGTGGCGGAGGAGAAGACTACACTTTCTTTATGGACAGGGTACAAAAAAACGGCGGAGAAGCTACTTCGATATTGCTGGGAACAGAAATATCCTCAGGCCACCATACTAAATATTTTGATATCAATGAAGATGTAATCCCTGTAGCTGTAAAGCTTTTAAGCGAAATTGCCTATGATATTTCTAATAATGGTTTGAAAAAATAATATAATTTCAAACCAGCATAAATGAGGAGGGAATAATATGACAAAAGATTCTATTGACAAGAACAATTTGAAAAAAGATAAGGCCAAGGGATTTCTAGGAAAAGTCGAGTACTATGGCAATAAGCTTCCAGATCCATTTATTTTATTTGTAATGTTAACTGGAATACTCTTAGTAATTACCAATATTGTTTCGATGACTGGTGTAAGTGTTATACATCCTGGCACAGGAGAGGAATTAGCCGCAAAAGCCTTGATTTCAGCTGATGGTCTTAGATATATAGTTACATCCTTTGTGAGCAATTTCCAGACCTATGCCCCATTGGGTATAGTGCTAGTAATGGTAGCTGCTGTTGGTGTAGCAGAGAAAAGTGGTTTGGTATCAAGTATTATGAAACGTACCCTACAGGATGTTTCAGATGCTGTAATGGTTCCAGTTATAATATGGATATCAGTCATGGGAAATATTGCATCTGATGCCGCTATGGTTATAGTCCCACCAATTGCTGCAATGATATATCTAGGAAGAAATAAAAACCCTTTGATAGGCTTGGCTATGAGCTATGGTGCCATGGCAGCAGGATGGTCAGCAAACTTTTTAATAGGTACGGTTGACGCAGTACTTGCTCCACTATCAGAGACAGCTGGCCAGCTAATAGATCCAACTATTACTGTCCCAATAGTTGCAAACTGGTATATGAACATAGGATCAGCAATTGTAGTTACACTAGTAGGTACATTTGTAACCATTAAAATAGTTGAACCACGACTAAAAAATGCTCCTTGGCATTTTGATGGAGTTATACAAATGGACGAAAAGAAATTATCAGATAAGCAGGAAAAAGGTCTAAAAAAAGCCCTAGTTTCAGTATTAATATATGTAGCTATTGTTGCTCTCCTAGTCATTCCAAAAAGTGGACTTTTAAGAGATCCTGAGACAGCTGGAGTGCTTAGATCACCTTTTATGAGTGGATTAGTATTTTTGTTATTTTTATTCTTTTTAATACCAGGCATTACTTATGGATATGCAACAGGTGTATTCTCTAAAAAGACAAAGGGTAAGGACATTGTAGATGCAATGACAGATAGTACAAAAACTATGGCTGGATATATTGTCCTAGTTATTATAGCCGCTCAATTCTTAAATTATTTTGGAGAAAGTAATCTAGCTATTATACTGGCAGTTAATGGCGCTGAATTCCTAGAGAGTACTGGACTATCTGGATTAGTTTTATCATTGGGAGTTATCGCGTTTTCGGCCTTTATTAACTTATTTATAGGAAGCGCCAGTGCCAAATGGGCTATGTTCGCTCCTATATTTGTTCCAATGTTTATGCTCCTAGGTTTCCATCCGGCATTTGCTCAGCAGATCTATCGTATAGGAGACTCTATTACAAATGCAATAACACCCCTATTCTCATATTTCCCAATAATATTAGGATATATGAAGCGTTATACAGGAGAAGGAGGAATAGGAACCCTAATATCCACCTTGCTTCCCTATAGTATAGGCTTTGGTATTGGTTGGACAATCTTGTTGATAGTTTTCTATCTTTTAAAATTACCATTAGGCCCTGGAGGACCAATCTTTTTATAAAAACAAGCTATATTTAATTGATTAAGAATCAATAAGAGAAAATACAATTTAAATAAAAGAAAAGGACCCTTTAAATCTCTAAGGGGTCATTTCCTTGATATTAATTAAGTTATTTTAAATCAATTGTTTAAAATTTTATATGCACTAGTCTATCATTATTACTTGGTCTGGATAGATTAGATCTGGATTTTTTAAATTGTTAAATTCTGCTAATCTTTGCCAAGTTGTCTCAAACATCTTGCCTATAGCCCAAAGAGTGTCTCCTCTTTTAACTATATATTTTTCCCTTGCCTCTGGAGTTTTTACTTCTTCTGGTGAGGCTGCATCTTCTGGTGTCTCCTGCTCTACTGGAAGAACATCTTCTTCAGATAAGTCATATTCAGCCAGTACTTCCACTGGTATCTTTCCATCAGCTATCATCTGAGGTGCATTTAATGCTGCAGTATTGTAAGTTCTTCCGTCTTCAGACTTTGGAAGTTCCATATTACCTGCATTTATCTCCCCTATTATATAATCTCTAAGAGGATGATCTAGATCTGCCCCTATGAGTTCCCAGTTATTGTCGACTACTGGATCTATAGTGCCATCTTCTTTTATCTTGTCCGCTATATATGATCTAAGTGATTTTGGATCTGATTCAAAGTATGGCTCTTCTGTAATTATACCCATGCCTGAAAGTCCACCATACCTATAATTGTTTACTGCAAGCTTTAAAACTTGGTCGTCCTTAATCTCTTCACCCTTAAACTTTAAGTCTACAATTCTCTCTCCCTTAGGCTTAGATACATCTACCTTGTAGTCTACCCCCTGGAACATATCATAATTGTAGCCTCTTATCTCTGGATCGAAGCTAAGAGTTACATCTCCTTCTTTATATTGATTGTAGTAGTTTGCTGACCACTCCATATATTCCTTGAGCTGGGCTCCAGTTACCTCTACACCTACTAGGGTGTTTGGATACTTGTAGATATCAAAGATATCTGCATAGTTTAATTCTCCAGCCTCTAGATTGGATCCCTGCTGGAATAGGGCAGCTCCTGCAACATCTGCTCCAGTTGCCTCTAATTGTACATTGTTGATCAAATCTATTACTGCTGTATCTCTAAGCTGTGCTTCCGGTATTCCCTTTATTTCAGCTTCTGGAACAAAGTCTGCTGATGCAGTTCCAAGAATTTCAACTAAGAATTCCAAGGTATTTTCATGGTATTCCTTAGCATATTCCTTTAATTCTTCAGATGCTGGATATTCATCAACATCTATTATCTGAACCTTTGTATCTTCAACAAGATAGTCATCCCCATCTTTGGAGATTTCTAAGTCAAATCTAACTACTTGCCTTCCAGCATCTCTCGCTCCACCCACTACTGCTCCTTCAAATTCTTCTTCTACAGTATCGTGAGTATGCCCTACCATTAGAGCCTTTATCTCTGGATATTTCTCAAGAAGTACCTTAGCATCGTCATTTACATATCCTTCTGCTTCTTCGTATCCACCAGTATATGCTGAGTGGGAGGAGGCTATGATTATATCTGCCTTTTCATTTAATTCTTTCATTGGCTCTTCTGCTGAAGTTAAAAAATCTTCAAAATCTAAGCTAGTTACCTTTGGCCCATCCCATTTTGGAATATTAGGATTTGTAAAGCCTATGATCCCAACCTTCACACCTGCAACTTCTACTATTGTATAGGCTTCAGTCAAATAGCTACCATCTTCCTTATACTTAACATTTGCAGCTAGGAGTGGAAAATTTGCCTCTTCAACTATCTTGTCTACCATCTCAAGTCCAAAGTTGAACTCATGGTTTCCTATAGCCATTGCATCGTACTCCATGAAATTCATTACATCCATTACTGGATTCTTTAGACTAAGGTCTGTATTGTAAAGATCATCTGTCAGTATTGTACCTTGAATAGTGTCACCATTGTCAATCAAAATAGTGTTGGGATTTTCTGCTCTTACCTCTTTAACAACTGAATACACCTTGGCAAAGCCTAAATACTCTTTTTCCTCGCCGTCTTCGTAGCTCCAGTTGTAAATATTTCCGTGGATATCTGTAGTTCCAAGAATAGTAATCTTGATATTCTCTTCATCTGCAAAACTAGCACCAGGAACCACTACTGATAGTACAAACATGAATGCTAATAAAAAACTAAGTATTCGCTTGTTTCTAAACATTTTTATCCCCCTTTTTTATTACAAATAACTTCCATTTATAAAGCCTAGACCTTTACTTAACCTCGCTCTAAAGCTTTACCTTTCCACTTTAAATATACTATAATCTTCCCCAATTGTCAAAACTTTCTAGTAAGTCCCTATAGTAATATTTCCAAGCTCATTCTATATAGTAAGTGAAGGGCAAGATAAAGGCCCCAACAATTATTGGGAGGTGAGAAGATGGCTATAAATGCAATCAAGGAAAATCTAGTATTAAGACTTGAACTTGACGGAGGAATGGTTGGCGAAAAGCAAAAGATAAAGGCAAAATCCTTTTCAAAGATCAAGACTGAAGTCGCAGACGAAAATCTATACGGAACTGCTAAGAGCTTAGCAGATCTACAAGATGAAAGTCTATTGGCAGTCAAAAGAGTTGAAACAACAACTCTAATCAACGAGTAGTAGAATTAAATCCATGTGAAAGGTGGTGAAAAAATGGATAAGGTAAAATTAGAGCTTGAGTTTTTAGACCAGGCGGAAAAGAAGTTCACCCTAAGGATGGACAATCCCAGAGTAGATCTTACTGATGAGGAAGTAGCAGCAGCTATGCAAAATATACT
>JARICQ010000109.1 GCA_029264075.1 Tissierellaceae bacterium
TTGAATATTGTATCTATTATTTGTTGTAAATCTAAATAATAAAACATAATGTCATCAACTCCTAGAATAAACTTAATTGATTACCTAGTATTTCAAAAAACTCAACATTTTTTCCATTTTTTATCAATGGCATAAATACAATTCCTGGCTTATCAAGTAATTCATATTGGCCTACTGCTCCTGTTTCTGTAGTTGTCAATACTCTTACTAATTCTTTCTTTTTACCCATATGTGCTATCAGGTTTTTATCTGTATGAAGATAAACTATTTTATTATCCCATCCTCTTATTGTCTTCATATACCTTTAAACCTCCTTGACTATTTCAAGATCTAAGCCAGGGTACTTTAATCTAAATTGTTTAAAAGTTCTTTTCCATTGCTGGCTTTCAAATCCTTTCACATCTACAATTTCATAGCTGCCATCATTGTTAAATACAATAAAATCTGCTTTGTAAGTTATTGCTCTTTCTTCTGGGTTTCCTTCAACTAAGATAAATTCTGGTTGAAGGCAAAAACCTTTTATTTCTCCTGCTTCTTGTAACAATTTTAACTGGTTATAATATTTTCCTTCTTTTCTACTATGAAAACATATTCCATCTATCCAGGTTCTTTTATTGCCATACTTAGATCTCTTCTTTAGCTTTTTTCTTGCTGTAAGCTTACCCTTACTTTCTAAGTGGTCCATATATTCTTCTTCAGTCCAATTCATACAATCAACTCCTTACGACTCCTATAAAGTTTTTCTATTTAGCCTATAGTTACTCTCAATACCTCTTATCTCTAAAATATGACCTTTACACATTTCAATGATCCTGCTGCCTATTCCCTCATCAAATTCTAAGATATCCTTCATAAAATATTCACTGGATACTATAATTGGAGCATTATTGATATACCTATAGTTTATTATTTCAAAAATAGCTCTAGCATCTGCATCATTCAATATTTCTTTACCTAGCCTATTTCTAAAAGTAGCTTTTTTAAACAAATCATCTATTAGCAACACTTTGGCTCTTTTATATTTATTCATTTCTTTAGCATAGCTTATTTCATCATTTGCAACCTGTTTAACTTTCGGCATATCTTCTCTATATTGCATATACCAAACACCTATGTTTTTTTTCATAAGTTCATTAGCTATAGCTATGCTTAAATGAGTTTTTCCTGAACCTACTTGACCCAATAGTGCTATAGAGTGTGCATCTGTTTTTCTTATTTGATTAAACCTTTTTACATAATCTATAGCTGCAGATTTTGCCCTTTCACAGTCTTTACTTTGGAATTCATAGTTATCAAATTTTCTCTTTAAAAAAGCATCTGTTATTCCTGATGTTTCTAATACTTTTTTATAAGCTTTTACTTGTCTGCAGCTACAAGGCTTAGCACTATTAGTTAAAGAATCAAAGGTCCATTCTTCATCTTTACAAATTTCACAATCATAATTAACTTTCTCCTGTCCACAGGAACTCGTCGAGATTGTATTTAAGACTCTTTTTGCTATTTGCTCTAGTTGGCTCACCTAATTCAACCTCCTTGTTTTTTTCTTCCCAGCGGTCTTCAAGTATGGGAATAAAATAGCTAAATGAATTGATTTTACACTTACCATTTCTTTTAATGTTGTCCTTAGTGGCCGATTGAAGCACATCTAAGATGAAATCAACATCTTGATATTTTTTAACTATAGCTACTATATCTATCATGTCTTTAGAGCTGCACATAGTTTGCTTTCTAACTTCATGCAGATAGTATTGCTCTATACTTTTAATATGATTTTCTTGTTTAGTAGAGTCGGCATCTACTTGGGCGACAAGCTCATCATTTTCTAAATTTTGATCCATAGTAGTAGTATCTTTATTATTCTTATTATCTTTATTATCTTTATTGTTTGTGTTTTTTTGATGTTCTTTTGATGTTTTTTTGATGTTTTCTTGATGTTCTTTTGATGTTTCTTGAATCTGGTAATCGTTGTAATTTACTATTGTAAGGGCTGTTCTTTTATTGCTTGATTTCTTTTGGATCATATTGTCTTTCTCTAGCAATCCTAAAAAATTTCTAACCTTAGTTCTAGACCATCCCCAACGTTCAGAAAGTTTAACTTCTGATGTTATAAAAGAACCTCTTTCAACTTCAATTAACTCATTTCCTAATAAGAATTTATTCTCTTTATAGTTTGCTGATAAAATCAAATCTATCCAGGCTGACCTTTTGTCAAATGGTTTTTCATCCCATACCCAATGATTTTGTATCTTCCTATGAATGCTTATCCACCCTGCCAATTTTAATCACCTTCTTTTGCTTTTGTTGACTAGAGGAGTTTCCCTCTAGTCTGAAATTAATGTGGTAAATCTTCATCATCATCAAGCTCAAATGGTGTTCCTGAATAATCTATGTCATCTTCACTGTCATCTTCATCTACTATTTCCCCTGTACCTTCATCTATGCTTTCATCATGCTCTTTAATTACTTCTTTTTTTTCTAATTTTTTTTCTTCTACTAATTCTACTACTCTATTACAAATATCTTCATAAACGAATTTTGTAATATCTAAGCTGCCCTCAAATCCATATTCATCTAAAGCCTGCCTTACAATCAATTGATCTCTTTCAGCTAATGCAAATAATCCTCTTGCCTGATCTTCTGTTATATTTATTGAATCTGCTACTTCTTCACTGCCCATTTCTTCCTTAGTTACAAGTCCATTTATACCAAATGCTCTTTTAAGAACAAATACTTCTGCTACCTTCTGGATCATTGCACTTGGATATGAATTCCATACATTCTGTTTTTTGTTGTATTCATCAAAATCTACATAAGCTATAAATGGTTTTTTACCTTTTCTATCACATTTGGCCCAAGCTCCTAATATTTTTCCTCTTTTTGTTCCAAACTTATGAGTTATTTTGTATTCTGATGCATCTATTTCGAATATGTCGCCTTCTTTTACCACAAAGGATATAAGACCTTCAAACTCTGGATTTAATTGAGCATACTTTAAATAACCGTCTCTAGATGTCATTATGTTAGTTTTACCACCGTACTTCATGAACCATATTTCATTTCTAAAAGGATCTAAATTGTATTGAGTAGCTAAATACATAAACATTTGTAATTCATCATCAGTTGCTCCCTTAGCTACTGTGTTTTTTATAAGTTCTACTTGTGAGCTATCAAAATTAATACTCACATTATTTTTCATTTCAGTTATATTAGACATTTACTTTTCCTCCTTATTTTTACTTAAATCTACTAATTGTTTTATCTTATTCATTTCAATTAACATTAATTTAGCTCCACATTTACATTGAACTATTTGGTGTTTCTTAGGGTTTCCTATCTCATTTTGACATTTAAGACACTTCATTTTTATACCTATTTTCTATATGTCTTTTTATGCCTATAGGAGCATCTTTGAATTTATAAAATTCAACCTTTTTACCTTTTTCTAAGTTTTTATCAAAAGTTTCTTCTGTTATAAAATCTGTTATTATTTCACCATCGCACCTGCTTGCATATGATCTACGTTTTATAAAATAATCTACTTTTTCCTTACTAACTTTAAAATATACAGTCTTAACAAGTTTCATAGCACTTTTTATTTTTCTTTTATACATTGCTATCAACTCCAAATTTATGATATAATGAACTTATAAATATTTTCTTAGTACTTTGAGTCTTTTTAGTTGCTGCTAAAAAGGCTCTTTTTTTATACAAATAATGGTTCTTGAATAGCACCATCATCCCTCCATTCTAAAAGGCATTTACTACAGTAATAAGCTTGACATGGAATAAGTCCTATACTTGTCTTATATCTTTTCTCCATTACACTTCTAACTCTTCCTACTGTGTTTTTATTTCTACAATATGGACATCTAGGCATATCTTCTATCTTAATAAAACTTATTTCTCTCACAAACATTCACCTCTTTTTCTATAATAAGTGTAATATCTTTACCGTCATTTACTGCTGTGGCTATTTTGTTTTTATAAGCTTCTGAAGCTTCTTGTAAAGTCAATGTTGAAGCAGCATTTTTAAAAACTTTTTTTGATAATTCTTTTACTTTTATTCCTTTATTCATTTTGATTACCTCCTTATTCTGAATACACTACTGATAAAGCTGCACCTACCATTTCATATATTTCCTTTGTAACTTCTTGCCACCTTTCTTTTTGATGATCATCCACCTTACTATTAGATGCTATTTCAATCATGCAAGGTTTATATTTCTTTACATCAATGCTTTCTTTTTGTAGTGATAAAACTGATTGTGCTAAATCATTTATATTTATTACTGGTAATACCTGCCTTCCTAATTGACTTGATTGTCTTAAGTGTTCATATCCAAGCCAACTAGTCTTATATATTTTAATCATGCTAGCAACTATATCTCCATGTGGTATTGTATTTCCTGATTCATAATCTGATAAAGATCTTGTACTTACTGCAAGCAATTCTGCTGCTATTTCTTGAGTTAATCCAGAACTATTTCGTGCTATTTGATATATGTTTTTGCAGCTTTTCTTCATTCAAATACACCCCTTTCAATGCTATAATTATATTAATGAAGGAGTTAAGCTGACTTATCTTTTTTATATTCCTTCATCTTCTCCAACTTTTGCCACTCTTCAGTTATTCTTGTTGTCAAATCCTTCGCTTTACATATGAAACTTATTAATCTAATTTGTTTAATTTGTTTCATCTCCTCTCACATCCTTTCTCATTGAAAATAGACCATTTTTCTTGTTATCAGTTACCTCTAATAATTCATCCTCTTCGTAACTCGTAAAAAAAATTTCATCTTTTCCCTTGTAACCTATCATCATTATTCTATTTGACTTGCTATCTTCTGAATAAGCTTCAAATACTGATATTTTTGTAGGATAGACTATCATTCCATTTATTAGTATTCTTCGATATAAGTCAAAATCTATTTTTAACAAATCTTTAGCCCTCATCTTTATCACCTTCTTTTGTTTTTTTAGCTTCATATTTTCTTACTCCTTGCCCTAAGATACTGGCAAATTCTTTTCTTCTTTTTTTATCTTCTAACTTTCCTGGCCATTCGACCATTAAAGTATCTAAAATTGGTTCTGGTAACCTTGCCATATCTAGACCTCCTAATTAATTTTACTTTTCATTTTGTTTAAGCTCATATCACATAACTTTGTGATTTTATAAAGACCTGGAAAAGTCTTTATTGAAAAACTTAATATAGCTTGTGCACGTTGTTCAGTCATATCTTTTTTACTTAATAAAACATCTACTATTTCAAGTGCTATCTCTTGATCTCTTTTATCTAACATAACTACACCTCCTAAAAGCTAATATATTCTTAAGCTATTTCATTTTTCAAAAATCTATTTACAAAGTAAACTTGACCTTTACCAGTTATTTTTGGAGTCTTAGTTACTCTCACACTTCCATCTGGATTGTTTATAGTTCTTACTTTTACTTCCATTACCTCTAGCTCTATAGATTTTTGAGTTGGTAGGTTATATTGTTCTCCTCTTTTATGAAGGAATCCATTTAACCTTAACCACTTGAATAGTCTGTTTTGACCTACTCCTTCAACTCCATTTCTAGCTAATACCTTTGCTAGCTCTCCTACAAGTACAGATTGTTTAGAAGTTGTTATAGCATCTGCAAACCTTGCTTTTGGTTTCATTGTTGCTATTTGCTTTTCTTTCTCTTCCAGTGTTTGTGCTAATTGATACATGAACTTACTATCTATTTGAGGAGTTTGTTCTTGTAATGTTTGTCTCATATTGAAATAACCATCCACTAGTTTGTCATATTGCTTCCAGGCAAAATCATCTTCTAGTATTTTTAATAACTTTGAATATCCTCTTTCAGATAAAAGATAAATATTGTTACTGATTGAAATATCCCTGCTTGAAAAACCTAATTTATATAACGGTGAACCAAAACCACCGTTCTTTAAATCAATTAGATCTATCCCTATTTTAAATCTTTGAATATTGTTATTAATATTTCTATTAATATCCTTTAAAGCTCTTCCGTGTATCGTAGCTATATCTTTTGCTAACATAGCTTTTTTATTTTCTCCAAAACCACCTTCTATATGATTAAATTTCATTCCGTCAACTTCTACTTTTCCTTTTAATATGAAATCATTCACTTTATACCTCCTATGCTGAGTTATTTTTATATTGTAATCTTATTGAGATTAGCAAGCTATTTGGTAGGCTCAACTATCACCTTATAACCTTCTTTTTCAACAATTTGATCATCTGTAAT
>JARICQ010000121.1 GCA_029264075.1 Tissierellaceae bacterium
AAAGGTAAACACCAAGAGAAGAATATGTTGTACTTCTTGATAGCTGAAATTTCTCCTGAAGAAGAAATATAAGTATAGAAAGCAAGGTGCAAAATGAAATTATTAGAAGATTTGATTAAGATCAACACATATGAAGGAAATTACAATGAAATGATTGACCTCTTAGTCAATTATTTAAAAGAAAAAACAAATTGTAAGATTCATATCCAAGAAATAAGCCCAAATAAGGGTAATATAATAGCAATATTCGGTAGACCTGAGCTTTTGATCAATTGCCATATGGATACAGTAAAGCCTTCAAACTCTTGGACATATGATCCATTGAGCTTGACCAAGAAGGATGGAAAACTGTATGGCTTGGGTAGTTGTGATACAAAGGGAAATATCTATATGCTTCTTAAGACCTTGGAAGAAATCCAACCGAAAAACCTAATGGTTTTGTTTTCGGTAGATGAAGAGTCGGGAATCAAAACAGGAGTAAAATACTTCTTAGAATCTGATCTTAAGAATGGTATCAAAAGGGCCATAGTTTGTGAACCTACAGAACTTAAATATGTATCTAAGCACAGGGGATACTATTCCTTTACCCTAGAGAACACTTCAGACTCAGCCCATTCATCTATAGGGGCCAAGGGTGCCATCATAAAGGCTGCCCAGAATATAATAATACTGGATGAGCTAGGATTCAACATAGGCATCATAGAGGGTGGCAGTGCGGGAAATATAGTATCTCAAAAATGCACATATAGAGCTTCTAAGAGGACCTTTGAAAAATTAGATGATGTGGTAAAGACTATAAAAGATAAGTGTGAAGAGATAAGCGTAGAAAATAGACTTAATGGTCCTCCACTAATAAACGATAAGCCACTATTCGAAGGAGAATTCCATGAAGTTGACTTTTGGACAGAGGCAAGCTTGTTCCAAGAAGCAGGTATCAATTCAATAGTCTTCGGTGCAGGAAGCATAGAACAAGCACATACAGAAGATGAATATGTAGAATTGTGGCAGCTGGAAAAGGGCATAGAGAAAATGAAAGCATTAATTGAATAAGATGATTTAATGTAGATGCGTGATCTTTCATGCATCTATTTCTTTGGTCTGCTAAACAGTGATATGAAAGATATATTGACAAGACAAATTACAAGTAGTATAATCAGAACATTAATAAAATACTTCTCCCAAGTAACCCGTTGTATGAAGAAAGTAATCAAATAAAAAACGGTGACTTAGGGAGAAAACTTATCTAATTAGAAAGGATCAATAGCTAAGAGAGCTAATATTAAGATTTGATAAAATTAAAAAATAAGGAGATGAAGAAATGGAAAAAAAAGAAAGAGTAAAAAGACAAGCATCTTTCACCCAAGCAGTCATACCTATAATCTTTATGATGATTCTTTTGGTTGTTGGTGTAGGTGTGATGGGACTTAGGGCTGAACCTATATTGCTTATAGTTGCCTTTGTGGCTGGAATTATAGCTTGGAGATTAGGATATTCTTGGATTGAAATGCAAGAGGGAATAGTTGAAAAACTTTCAATGTCTATGCCAGCAATCTTAATTCTATGGGTAGTTGGGCTAATGATTGGATCGTGGATGTACTCTGGTGCAATTCCTATGATAATTTATTATGGGGTAGATATAATAAGCCCTAGATATTTAGTTGTATCAGCTTTTTTTATTACAGCACTTTTTTCAACCGTAACAGGTACATCTTGGGGTTCAGTGGGAACTATAGGTGTTGCAGTAATGGGAATAGCTGGCGGCTTAGGTGTTTCACTTCCAGCGACTGCAGGAGCTATAGTTGGAGGATCATACTTTGGTGACAAACTATCACCACTTTCTGATACCACGAATTTAGCACCCATAGCAGCAGGATCACAATTGTATGAACATATTAGACACATGCTATATACTACGATTCCCGCATCAATAGTGGCATTAATTGTATACTTTATTGTTGGAATGGGAGCAGCTAGCTCTGTAAGTACTGCTGAATCAGTTCAATTGCTACAAAGCCAACTGAATAATATGTTTAACTGGAATATATTTTTATTAATACCTGTAATACTTATTCTAGTTGGCTCCTTCTTAAAATGGCCTACTATACCAACTATGCTAGGGAGTTCTTTTTTAGCAATAATCATTGGTGCAATTTCACAAGGCTTTACAATTAAAAATGGATTTATAGCTATGATTTCAGGATTTAATATAAGCATGACGGGCTTTGTAGGAGAGGTCTCTCCTGACATACTAACTCTTGTAAATAGGGGTGGAGCTCAGTCCATGGCTGGAACTACTATCTTGGTATTCTGTGCTATGGGATTTGCTGGAATTATGAGTGCTTCTGGAATGTTGAATGTCGTGCTTGAAGCCATAATGAGAAAAGTTAAATCTGATACTGGATTGATAATATCTACAATCGCATCTTGTTTTACAGTTGCATTTGTAACTGGAAGCTCCTATCTATCTATTTTACTTCCAGGACAATTATTTAGAGATGCATATCCAAAGTTAAATTTACATCCCAAAAACCTATCTAGAACACTAGAAGACTCTGGTACAGTATTAGTACCATTGATTCCTTGGTCAGCTGCAGGTGCCTATATGTATGCAACATTAGGGGTTCCTACACTAGAGTATTTACCTTGGGCAATATTTAATTATATGGGTATAATATTTGCAATAATTTTCGCCATAACAGGATTTGGAATAGCAAAATTAGATCTAGAAGAGAAAAAACAAACTACAAAGTAGAGGTGCCTTATGATATTAATTGAAAATATAAAAGTCTACTCGCCTAAGTATATAGGTATAAAAGATTTATTAATAGCAAATGGTAAAATAAGTTTGATTGAAGACGGGATGGGTTTAGAACAATATAATGATAAAATAAAGGTAATTGATGGCAGCGATAAAAGTCTCATACCAGGATTAATAGACAATCATGTTCATATAACTGGTGGAGGAGGGGAGGGAAGCTTTAAAACTCGTGTTCCAGAAATCACCCTATCTAAACTCACCGAAGGCGGAATAACTACTGTCGTAGGTCTTTTGGGAACAGACTCAGCAACTAGGAATATAGAAAACCTAGTTGCAAAGGCGAAGGCTTTAAAAGAAGAGGGTATTTCAGCCTATGTTCATACAGGATCTTACGATTACCCATCCATTACCATCACAGGTTCTGTAAAAAAAGATATAATATTCATTCAGGAGATAATAGGAGTTAAGATTGCCCTATCAGACCACAGGTCACCACATGTGTCTTTTAATGAACTGCTAAGACTGGTTTCAGATGCAAGGGTAGCTGGTATGTTATCAGGCAAGGCAGGGATTGTAGTTGTTCATATGGGAGATGGAGATCAGGGATTAAAGCTTATAAATAAAGTATTAGAAGAGACAGATATTCCTCTTACAACTATGATTCCAACCCATGTAAATAGAAATGAAAAGCTACTAGTAGAAGCCCTTGAATATGCTAAAAAAGGGGGAATCATAGATGCAACATGTGGAATTTCTAAGGATATGACACCATCAAAGTTAGTACTAAGGGCAGAAAAACAAGGTGTGCCTCTAGAGAATATACTCATAAGCTCTGATGGCTATGGAAGTTGGTCTAATTATGACCAGTATGGGAATATGATAGAAATAGGAGTATCATCTGTTGGGTCCTTGTATAATGAATTTAGATCGATGGTTAAGGATCTTGATTTCGATATTGAAAAAGCCTTGCAATTTTATACCACTAATCCAGCTAGAGCTCTTAAACTGCATCCTCAAAAGGGAATAATCCAAGAGGGCTCAGATGCAGATTTGATTATTTTAGATGAAAATATAGAAATCGATACAGTAATAGCAAATGGAAAGATTATGATTAGCGGCGGAAAAACAGTTGTAAGGGGAACTTACGAATAAAATAATAACTCACCTTCTCGATTTGGAGAAGGTGAATTGTTTAAATAATGAAATACATTTTTCGATATAGTAAGGAGGATTTAGATGAATGATAAAATCATAGGCATAATTGGGGGTATGGGACCAGAAGCAACAGCAAATTTTTATATGAAAATAATCAAGGAGACTAGGGTAGAAAAAGAGCAAGACCACTTCAGGGTCATCATAGACAGCAACCCAAAGAT
>JARICQ010000134.1 GCA_029264075.1 Tissierellaceae bacterium
GTGACATTTCTAATTTTATAAAAATCTATAATGATAGAATTGGCTTTAAGCATCATGGTGAAGATATAGGTTGTGGATTCGAAGATAAGGAATCAGGAAAATTAAATTTCAATCCGGGTATGATTAAACTAGATAAAGACCAGATAAGACTTACTGTCAATGTAAGATATCCAATAGATAGTAGTGGAGAAAAAGTATATGAAGGAATAAAAGATAATTTAGAAGATACAGATATAGAAGTAATAGAAGGAAAAAAAGAACAGAAACCTCTATATGTATCAAAAGATAATTTCCTAGTTGAAACTTTAATGAGAGTTTATAAAGAAGAGACAGGAGATAATGATGCAGAGCCTATGACCATAGGTGGAGGGACATATGCAAGGTCTATGGACAATGCAGTGGCTTTTGGACCAATGTTTCCTGGTCAAAGAGATGTTGCCCATCAAAAAGATGAATATATATCTATCGAACACTTGATGTCTATAACTAAAATATATGCAAAAGCACTCTATGAGTTAGCAAAATAAAAAACTTGACAAATATTATTGAATAATATATACTTGTGAAGGTAAAGTAAATATTAAAATAAAGCAGAAGTGACCGCTTCTCACCTTATAGCCTGTTGCTCATAGGGTAAGATTTTAAAACTAGTCTTTTATATAAGACTTTGTTTAATTGTCGATAAGCGGGCATTCTATGCCCGCTTTTTTTATATCTAAAATTAATAGGAGGTGCTGGATTATTAAAGAACTTCAAATCAATGAACAGATCAGAGATAAGGAGATTCGACTAATCGATGCTGACGGAGAACAATTAGGTATTGTATCAAGCATACGGGGAATGGAAGTAGCAGATGAAAGAAAAATGGATTTAGTTAAGATTGCTCCAAAGGCTAAACCGCCAGTTTGCAAGGTGATGGACTATGGAAAGTATAAGTATGAATTGGCTAAGAGAGAAAAAGAAGCAAGAAAAAAACAAAAAACTATAACTGTAAAAGAAATCAGACTTTCACCTAATATTGAGTCTCATGATTTAAACGTAAAGGCTAGACAAGCAGTAGGGTTTTTAAAAGATGGAGACAAGGTTAAGGTTTCAGTTAGATTTAGAGGTAGGGAAATGGGACATACAGAAATGGGTCGAGTAGTACTTAAGGATTTTATTAAATTAACTGAAGAAGTAGGAGAAATAGAGAAGCATCCTAAACTAGAGGGAAGAAATATGGTTATGTATTTGGGACCTAAAACAGAATAGATATAGAAGAGGAGGTATTATCATGGGAAAAATGAAAACTCACAAAGGATCCGCCAAGAGATTTAAGAGAACTGGTAGTGGGAAAATCAAAAGAGCTAGGGCATATAAAGGTCACTTAACAGGAAAGAAATCTCCTAAGAGGATTAGAAGATTAAGAAAATCTGCATTAGTAAGCAAGGGAGATCAAAGAAGAATAGATTCAATGATACCTTAAGATAAAAAAGGATAAAGGAGGAGATATACATGGCTAGATCAAAAAGAGCAGTAGGAGCAAAGAAAAGACACAAGAAAGTATTAAAACAAGCTAAGGGATATTTTGGAGCTAAGTCGAAACTATTTAAAACAGCTAATCAAGCAGTAATGAAATCATTAAACTATGCTTATATAGGGCGTAAGACAAGAAAAAGAGACTTTAGAAAACTCTGGATTACTAGAATAAATGCAGCTGCAAGATTAAATGGAATGAGCTATAGCAAATTTATTAACGGGCTAAAAAAAGCTGACATAGAAGTAAATAGAAAAATGCTTTCAGAAATGGCAATTCATGATGCAGAAGGTTTTTCTAAATTAGTTGATATTGCAAAAGCTAAGTAAAATAAAAGTTCCGTTTGGAACTTTTATTTTTTTCTATATTAGTTTATAGATGAACAGTATTATGATATACTAAGCTGGCAAGATATTCAAGGAGGCAAAGATATGAATTCATTAATGGAAAGATTGAAAATGATTGAATTAAATCCCCCAAGAGTACTAGCTCTAGGATTTGCTAGCTTAATAATCATAGGCACTATACTGCTAAACCTACCTATAGCCACTCAAAGTGGTGAGAGTATAGGCTTTGTAAATGCTCTTTTTACTGCAGCTTCAGCAGTTTGTGTAACTGGACTTGTGGTAGTAAACACTGCTGAATTCTGGTCTATGTTTGGGCAAAGTGTAATACTGATATTGATACAAATAGGTGGGCTTGGAGTAATGACTATGGCTACTGCAGGTGCGCTGATAGTCGGCAAGAAAATTACTTTGAGAGAGAGGCTAATCATAAAAGAGCAGTTAAATCAAAGCTCGATGACAGGCCTTGTTAGGCTTACTATATATGTGCTCCTATCTACATTTGCAATAGAAGCTTTTGGGGCATTACTCTTATCTTTTAAATTCATACCTATGTATGGATTCCTTACTGGGATATGGCAGTCTGTATTTCATTCTATATCTGCTTTTTGTAATGCTGGTTTTGATATTACAGGAAGTAGTCTGAGTCCTTTTGTAGGGGATTTGGGAATCAATATGGTTATTTCAGTTTTAGTAATATTAGGAGGTTTGGGATTTTCTGTATTCATAGATATATCTAACTTCAACAGATTTAAGAGATTTAAGCTACATACAAAATTTGTATTAACGATTACAGCCATGCTTCTTGGATTTGGAATGATAGCTTTTATGTTTACTGAATTTAACAATCCAAATACAATAGGGAACATGAATTTTTCAAATAAGCTTATTGCGTCATTTTTTCAATCTGTAGTTCCCAGGACAGCTGGTTTCAACTCTGTTAATATTGGAGGTCTTAGAGACACTACTGTGTTTTTATTTATAATACTTATGTTTATAGGAGGATCTCCAGGCTCAACTGCGGGTGGTGTTAAGACGACTACATTTGGAACCCTTATACTGACTACCATATCAGTAATTAGAGGAGAAAAAGATGTAACTTTATTTAAAAGAAGGATAGGAGACAATATTATAAATAGGTCATTGGCAATAGTAACAGTTGGAATTACTTGGATAATAATAGTATCCACTATTTTAACGATTACAGAAGATGCTGTTTTTCTAGACTTGTTGTTTGAAACTACATCTGCATTTGCTACAGTAGGATTATCTAGAGGGCTTACCCCTGATCTATCTAATGTTGGGAAGCTTTTAATTACTCTTACCATGTATGCAGGAAGAGTTGGCCCGCTTACAATGGCATTTGCATTTGCTCAAAGGAACAAGTTAAGTAAATATAGATATGCAGAAGGCACTATCATAGTAGGTTAGGAGGATGTTTAGATGAAATCATTTGTAGTTATAGGATGCGGGAGGTTTGGAGAGTCAGTAGCTAAAACCTTATACAAACTAGGATATGAAGTTCTAGTCATTGACAAGGCTCAAGAATCCATACAGTCAATAGCTGATGAAGTAACACATGCAGTACAAGCTGACGTGATGGATGAAAGCGTTTTAAAAGAACTTGGACTTAGCAATTTTGATGTAGCCATAGTTGCTATAGGCTCTAATTTAGAAGCATCAATATTCGCAACCCTAATGGCCAAGGAGGTTGGAGTTCCTAAAGTAGTTACAAAGGCTCAATCTGAGCTTCATGGTAAGCTCTTATATAAAATAGGCGCAGACAAGATAATATTTCCTGAAAGAGATATGGGAGTTAGAGTTGGTCACAACCTAGTATCTACAAACATACTAGACTTCATAGAACTATCTCCAGATTATGGGATACTTGAGATAACTGCCTTGGAAGAGTGGGAGAACAAAACTCTAAGTCAGTTGAGACTTTCTTCTAAAT
>JARICQ010000171.1 GCA_029264075.1 Tissierellaceae bacterium
TGAAAAAGGGGAACAATATGATGAAGTTGAATACAAGGCACTCCTACCTAAAAAGTAATGGATTTACCCTTATTGAACTTATCCTAGCCATAGGAATTTGTTCTATGATAGTCTTATCTTTATATTCCATATTGGATCTTTCTTTCAAATCATACTCTAGGACTCAAGAAAAAGATGAACTCTTGCTTAATGCTAGGTATGGGGTTGAATATATAAAGAATGAAATAAAGAATGCTGATTTAATAATTTCAAGTGAAAAGATAGAAAATCTAAATTCAAAATTTCCAACTAACATTGGTTTTGTGATTTTAACTATTGAAGAGGAGACAATCAATGGTATAATATCTTATACATATAATTATGTAACATATTATACGGAAAATAGTAATCTAAAACGCATAGCCTATAATGATATAGAAGAAGAGTATCCTCATGCAAATGACTTGAGGGGATACAATGAGATATCTAGCTTAATAGCTAGTATGGAAAATACAAGATGTGATTGGGAAAATAAAATGATTAATCTAGATTTTGTTTTTACACCTTCTGCTGAAAATGATTTGAAATTAGATATCAGCTCGGATATATTTATTCGGTGTGGTATTGACTACTAAATTCATCCTTGGAGGATCTTATGAAAGATAGACAAGGCTTTATCTACATACTTCTTTTGCTTATAATGTTTGTATGCGTTTCTTTGACTATGCATTCTCTTTTTCTTGTCTACTATGAGACCTTGATACTTAGTTCGACTAGGAAGGGAAATCAATCTTTTTACAATTCTGAGTCAAAGATTTTAATGTGTGTAAATGATGATTTATATTTAAGGGAAAAAATGATTCCAACTCTTCAATCTGTCTTTAGAGATAGGCAATTTGAAGCTAGAAGAGTGATTATGATGAATAGAGAAGACCTATCAGATGGAGATACTGAATCCAAGGTTTATATATCCTTTAGAGAAAAGGAAGCTAGAAAAATAATACGTTTAAATTGTGAATCCTTTGAAAGAGGAGTCATCTCAGAGACTACCGCTATGGGCACTGTAGTCAATGAATTATTTGAAATTCAGTATCCTCTTTTAGATCCATTGAGCATAGAGCCATACTATAGGGAAAATCTAGAAAAGCTGCTTGTTCAAATTGAAAATAATATAAGTGTGGACAATTCTAATAAAGAAGATATAGTTTATGGATTTGAAACTGATGATTATGACAAGATCACACTGATGCCAGATAAGCTTATCTGCAAGCTAAATACTGTAAATAGCAATTATATGGAGCGAATAAATAAAAAAATAGTTTTTGTTGTTGGAAAAAAACATCAAAGAGAAAACATAGAATTAAATATAAGAAAGTCAGATGAAAATGATGAAAACAGTTTGTCTGGTATTATCTATATTGAGGGAGATATAAATATTGAAAATGATTTTGATTTTAATGGTATAATGATAGTCAATGGTGGTGAAATAATCCTGGAGCAAGACTCAATATTCAATCTTAATGGTATGATCATCTACTGCAATAATGAAAGCCCAATAGAGCTTGGAGAAAATTTCAATGTAAACTATAGCTTGGGTCAGGTTCAGAGATACGGCAACTATTTGCCAGGTTTCTTCGAGATAGATCTTGACAGGATAAAAAGCAAATAATAGGGGGATACTTATGTTAATTAACTTGATGGAGAAAGAAGTAATGCATGTAACAGATGGAATTTTAAAGACTATGGATGATATGTGTAAGTGTGAGAAATGCAAGTTGGACATTGTGGCCATTTCCTTAAACAATTTAAAGCCCCACTATGTAGTCAGTGAGAAGGGCGAGGTCTATAGCAAGGTTAACAATATGAATTATCAATTTAACACAGATATAGTTGCCGCAGTGACTAAGGCCATAGAGCTTGTGAAAAATAGTCCAAGACATGACTAAGTTATGAATAGATAATTAATTCTTGAGTTAAGCAGTCTAGACTGTTATAATTAGTTAGAAAGAACTTGATATTTGAGAAATAGACTAGAGGGGGTAAGGATATATGATATCAGCAGGTGATTTTAGAAAAGGCTTGACCTTTGTATATGAAGGAGATGTCTATCAGGTAGTAGATTTCCAGCATGTAAAGCCTGGAAAAGGGGCAGCCTTTGTGAGAACTAAGATTAGATCTGTCATGGGTGGTGGAGCCAAGGATGTGACTTTTAGTCCCAATGAAAAATTCCCAAGGGCTATGATAGAGACAACTGAAATGCAGTACTTATACAATGATGGTTCCTTGTATTATTTCATGGATGATGAAACTTATGAGCAAATACCTTTAGATAGGGAGTCAGTTGAAGATGCTATTGTATACTTAAAAGAAAATGAAAGAGCAACTATTAGATTTTACAAGGGAAAAGCTTTTGAAGTAATTCCACCAAACTTTGTTGAATTAGAAGTCACTGAAACAGAACCAGGTATCAGAGGTGACACTGCTCAGGGAGCTACCAAGCCTGCAAGGGTTGAAACAGGTGCTCTAGTGCAAGTACCCTTATTTGTCAATCAAGGAGATATTATAAAGATAGATACTCGTACTGGAGAATATATGTCAAGAATATAGGCATTAATGAAGTACAATATAAATTTAGGAGGGTTAAATATGGATTATTTAGTACAGAAGGTTTCATATTTGAAAGGATTAGCAGAAGGTCTAGGAATTGAAGAGAGTTCAAAAGAAGGAAAGATGCTTCTTCATATAGTAGATACACTAGAAGACTTTGCAGATGTTTTGGCAGATACTATAGAAGATCAAATGGACTTAGAAGAGTATGTAAACTTCATAGATGAAGATCTAGCAGATATCGAAGAGGATATCTATGGTGAAGAGTACTATGAAGATGACTTTGATTTCGACTTTGAAGATTGCTGTGATGAAGAAGATTGTTTTTGTAATTTTGATGAAGAAGAGGAAGAGGAAGACTAATTATATATTAATGTCTAATCCCTAAGGCAAGAGCCTTAGGGATTTTTAAAAATGATTGTAAATAGGATATTGCTTTGATATAATGAGTATAAGAATTTACTAATTTGGAGGTGTTAGTTTTGAGTCAAGAGTTAAATCGTGAAAATCCCGTAGATAGTTCTTTAAAGATTTCAAATGATGTCATTGCTATTATAGCAGGAATTGCAGCTGGCAAAGTTGAAGGTGTCGTAGAAATGAGTGCAGGTATCACTGGTGGTATTACAGATATGCTTGGCATGAAAAATTTGTCAAAGGGCATCAAGGTAGAAGTAAATAATGATGAGGTAACTATAGATTTGGCAATTACTGTTGAATATGGTGTTAAGCTTTCTGAGGTTGGAAAGAAGGTTCAAATAGATGTAAAAGATACTGTTGAAAATATGACAGGACTGAATGTATCTGCTGTTAATGTAAATATTCAAGATGTAAGTTTTCCAAAAGAAGTAAAAGATAAAATGTAGATTCAAACACCCTCTGAAATCAGGGGGTGTTTTAAGGAGGAAAACAATGGGAAGAAAACAGGCAAGAGAAGGTAGTATGCAGGTTTTATATCAGATGACATTAAATGATGATTTTTCAGATGAGGCTTTAAAATCTTATTTGGATAATTTTGTTTTTGGGGAGCAAGAAACTAACTATATAATAGATGCTATAGAAAATACAAGAGAAAACTTGGATTCTATTGACAGGTCCATCGAAGAGAATCTCAAGGAATGGGAAATAGAAAGGGTAGCAAGGGTAGACCTTTCTATCCTACGCATTGCTATATATGAAATACTCTATAGGGAGGACATACCCATCCAAGTATCTATCAACGAGGCCATAGAGATATCTAAGAAATACAGCAGTGAAGATTCATTTAGATTTATAAATGGAGTTTTGGGTGGATTTGTAAGGTCTTTAGACAAGGAAGAATAAGATAAGAGGTGAGTACATATGAGTGTAAGACATTTAAAAGTATCTGAAGTTAACAATTATATAAAAAAAATTTTTCAAACTGACATGATTCTTTCCAATATAAGTATTGAAGGAGAGATTTCAAACTTTAAACACCACTACAGTGGCCATATGTATTTTAATCTTAAGGATGAAAAAGGCAAGATAAAGTGTGTAATGTTTAAAAGTGACAATGAGAAACTTCTTTTCCACCCAAAGGAAGGGATGAAAATAATTGCAACTGGTTATATTTCTATCTATGAAAGAGAAGGAGACTATCAGCTCTACATCAGACATATAAAAGAAAGTGGAGTTGGTGATTTATACAGGGAGTTTGAAGATTTAAAGAAAAAACTTAAAGATGAAGGTATCTTTGATGAAAGTCACAAGAAATTGCTCCCATCCATACCTGCTAGTATAGGAGTAGTTACATCTGCTACAGGTGCAGCTGTTAGAGATATAATAAATGTAATAAAGAGAAGATATCCTCCTTGTAATATAGTAGTCTATCCTTCCCTAGTACAAGGTTTGGATGCCCCAAGGGAAATTATAAGAGGTCTAAAATATCTAGATAAAAGGGAGGATATAGATCTAATCATCCTTGGAAGAGGTGGTGGTTCTATAGAAGAACTTTTTTCTTTTAATTCAGAGGATCTTGCAAGGGCTATATTCCATATGAAAACACCTCTAGTATCAGCTGTAGGACATGAAACAGACTTTACTATTGCAGATTTTGTTGCAGATTTAAGAGCACCAACCCCCTCTGCTGCTGCAGAGCTTTGTGTGCCAGATATAGATCATTTGAATAGTAATATAAAGGATATACATGACAAATTAAACTCTAGTATATATAGGATCATATCTAAAAACCAGAGAGAAATTGAATACCTAAGTAAAAATATAGCTTACTTCAATCCCTTAAACGGTCTTAGGGAAAAGGAACAGGAGTTAGATGGTATTTTCAAGGATTTAAACTACGCTATAGGAAATAAAATTTCAAGACAAAAAAACCAATTGAATATAATGAAGTCCAATTTGGATTTCTTGGATCCTTCTCTAGCTATGAAAAAAGGATACGGTCTGTTGACGAATAAGGATGACAAATTAATTTATTCAATTAAAGATATAAATAAGGGTGAAGATATATACATAGATCTAAAAGATGGAAAAATAGAAGCAATAGTTAGTTCTTTAAAGGAGGAAGAGTATTATGAGTAAAAAAGAATTAAGCTACGAAGATGCTATAGATAGACTAAAGACTATACTAGAAAAACTGGAAAATGATGATTCTAGCCTAGAGGAGTCTATGAAGAGCTTCAAAGAGGGAATCAAACTATATAATTATTGCAACTCACTCATTAACAAGGCTGAGGGAGAAATAACTTTAATACTTGATAAAGAGTTAGATAATATAGAAGAAGTAAAGTTTCCGATGGAGGGTTAGGATGAATATACAAGATGAATTAGATAATTTTAGAGAAATAATAGACTTGGAATTGAAAAAAACCTTGGATGTAGATAAATCTTATCAAAAAAATATATATGAGTCTATGGACTATAGTTTATTTACTGGTGGTAAAAGATTGAGACCTATCATGAACTTAAAATCCTGTCAAATGTTTTCAGGGGAGTTTGAACAATCTATCCCCTATGCAATAGCAATCGAAATGATACATACTTACTCACTGATTCATGATGATTTACCTCCTATGGATGATGATGATACTAGAAGGGGAAGGCCTACTAATCACAAGGTATTTGGAGAAGATATGGCTATTTTAGCTGGAGATGGACTACTAAATCTAGCTTTTGAGACTGTGCTAAGATACATAGACAAGAGAGAAGAGAATATTTCTTTTAGAAAAGCTATTAGAGCACTCAAGGAGATCAGCGAGTATTCTGGTGTCAATGGAATGATAGGTGGCCAAGTGGTAGATATTCAAGATGATAGGGAGACCATGACCAAGGACAAGTTGATCTTTATGTATGAGAAGAAGACAGCAGCCTTGTTTCAAGGAGCCCTTGTTTCAGGTGCTATAGTGGCTGGTGCTAATGATGATGAAATTGAAATTATTCGAGATTTTGGATACAAGCTAGGTATGGCCTACCAGATTAGAGATGACATTTTAGACTTTGAAGAGGATATAGCTATAGGAAAACTGACATATTTAAATTTTTATGATTTAGATAAGGCAGAAGAAAAAGTTGAGGAGTATAGTAGGGATGCGATACTTATATTAGATAAATTAGATAATAGGGATACTAATTTTTTTAAGAGCTTGACTAAAGAATTAGTTTCAAGGACCATATAGACAAATCCATTAATATTGAATTATTGTTTTATTTATGATATAATATAATGTATATGAACAGTGGTACAGTATTCTAGTCAGCACATTTATACTAGAAGGTGGGGCTAAAAATCCATCAAAGGGCACATCGATGAAGTTCCTTGTTACGGCTTGCGACGCCCAGTCATGGGTCGTAGCTGGGAGTAAGAGAGATGGGGCGATCTGCAATGGCATGCAGGCGTTGACCCTACTTTCGTGGAGACATGATAATCTTAAAGTTATCGTGATAAACCTGCTACGTAAAAAATATTAATAGCAGAGTAGCCTGCCTTGAGTGATATTTGGCGGATGACAAATCTGCTTGACTTGTTGAGGGGCCCGATACATTTCAAGTAATGGTGTCGAAATCTATATTGCAAAAGAGGCTAAGGTATAGAATGGCTGTTGAGGAAAACTCCTAGACTGTTCTAATGAGGTAAATTGGGGATTACAGTGCGGACTCAGTGGCAATCCAGTTCTTTTTTTGGTGACAGATTAGTGATAGAATGAAAGGGAAACCGCTGTTATGGTGACATACAGTATCTATCAGGGAAATCCTGCTGGACCTAAAGCCGTAAGATTTACTCGATTTACTACCACTTTAAGGGCTGATAGCTAGAAGCTATCAGCTTTTTATCTATTTTATACATATTTTAGATGGAGGTAGTATTTTTTATGTCAAAAAAAGAAAAAAAAAGTATATTTCGTAAATATAACTTTAGATGGGTTCTGTTAATTTCTTTGTGGACATTTTTTTCAGCAGCTATATTTTCAGTAATCACTGATAGCTTGGTTACTAATTTAGATATTTTGATGGCCTTTATTGTGCTTGTAGTTGTTATATCTATAGGTGTTATATTTGATACTATAGGAATAGCAGTTGCTGTGGCAATTGAAGGACCTTTTCATGCAATGGCTGCGAATAGAATAAAGGAAGCAAAGCACGCTATAAAATTAGTAAGAAATGCAAGCCAAGTATCAAATTTTTGCAATGATGTCATAGGCGATATAAGTGGAATTATGTCTGGGGCTGCGGGTGCTACAATTATATTTAAATTGATAGCTGAATATCCTCTGCTCAATAGCACAATCTTGAATATAATATTGACATCTCTTATAGCAGCCTTTACTGTTGGTGGCAAGGCTCTTGGTAAGTCTGTAGCTATTCTACATAATGAAGAAATTATATTTAAAATAGCCGTTTTATTAAGTTTTTTTGAAAGTAATTTTGGGATACAAATATTTAAAAATAATAAGAGGTAATCAAGATGGGGTGCTTAAGATGAAAAAAAGAGCAGATGTAGTTTTATTTGAAAAAGGTTTGGTTGATTCTAGAGAAAAGGGTAAAAGAGTTATAATGGAAGGTATAGTTTATATAGCTAGCGAAAGAGTTGATAAACCAGGGCAAAAGATAGATGAAGAATCTGAGATAATAGTCAAAGAAAATCCGATTAAATATGTCAGTCGGGGGGGGCTAAAGCTTGAGAAAGCTATAGAAGACTTTCAGATAGAGATAAAAGACAAGGTATGCATGGATATCGGCTCATCTACAGGAGGATTTACTGATTGTATGCTTAAAAATGGTGCAAAGAAGGTCTTCTCAGTTGATGTAGGCTATGGTCAGCTTGATTGGAAACTAAGGAATGATGATAGAGTTGTAGTGATGGAAAGAACTAATATAAGAAATGTGACTAAAGAAGATCTTGGAGAAGATATAGACTTTATATCTATTGATGTATCATTTATTTCACTAAAGCTAGTTCTACCAGTAGCTAAAACTCTCTTAGGAGAAGAAGGAGAGATATCTGCTCTAATAAAGCCACAATTTGAAGCTGGAAAAGGAAAAGTAGGGAAAAAAGGAGTAATAAGGGACAAGAGAGTTCATAGTGAAGTTGTAGAGGAGATAGTAGACTTTTGTAAAAGTCTAGATTTTGGAATCAGTGGACTTAGTTATTCTCCAATTACTGGAGCGAGCGGAAATATTGAGTTTTTAATTCATTTAAATAAGAAAAACAAGGACTATATAAATACAGACAATATAAACAAATTGATAGACCAGGCTCATGAGTCACTTAAGTAGATTAGATGGAGGTCTTATATATGCTAGTTGAAGTAAATATAAAAAACTTTGCTATAATTGACGATGTAAATATAAATTTCACCAAGGGACTCAACATAATGACTGGTGAGACAGGTTCAGGAAAATCTATACTTGTAGAAGCTATTGGAATAATACTTGGATCTAGGTCTAGCAAGGATCTGATTCAAACTGGATCTAATAAGGCCACGCTCCAGGGTGTCTTTTATTTAGAAGATACTTCTTCTTTAAAAGATGTACTAAGTGACTATTCAATAAAGCTGGATCCTGACAATTTACTTATAGTAACAAAGGAGATAAATATAGATGGGCCAAGCCTATCAAAGATAAATGGAAGAAGCATAACAGTATCAATGCTCAAAGAGATAACTAAGAAACTAGTCGATATATTTGGACAACATGAACACCAATCGCTCTTAGATTCTTCAAACCACAAGACTCTAATTGACAATTTTGGAGATGAAAGATTAATCGAATTGAAATTTAAGCTAGAAGAAGAATATAAAAAAATGATAGAACTTAAAAAGACATTCAATAGTCTAGACACTGATAGCAGTCAGAGAAATAGAGAAATTGATTTATTAAAATTTCAAATAGAAGAGATAAATGAAGCTAGTTTGGAAGGTGAAAATGAAGAAAAACTATTAAATGAGTATGCAAGGCTTTCAAATATAAACATGATAGTTTCATCTATAAATAAAACAATTGAATATATAAGTGAAGATGAGTTTGAAAGTTCAAATGCCTTGGATCTTGTAAATAAAAGTCTTGTACTTTTAAAGGATATAAGTGAACATGACATTGAAATAGAGGAATTAAGTAAAAGGCTTGAGAGTATAAGTTTTGAACTTGAAGATTTTTCAAGGGGGCTAGTAGATTATTCCAATGGAATTGAAACTAATGAAGGAAGATTAAACTATCTAAATGAAAGGATATCCCTTATTCATAGCTTGAAGAGAAAGTACGGAGCTTCTATATCAGAGATACTAAACTTTAGAGATGAATCACAAAAAAGATTGTCAGTACTAGAAAACTATGAAGTGGAAATTTCAAAAATAAATAAAGAAATCTCAGAAGTTGAAGAGGAATTGAACTATTACAGTGAAGAATTATCAAAGTCAAGAAAAACGATTGCAAATTTAATAGAAAATAAGATAAAATCTCAATTAAACCAATTAAACATGATAAATGTAGATTTCAAAGTTGATTTTTCTAGAAAAAAAGAATTCACTAAAGATGGATATGACAAAATTGAATTTTTAATATCTACAAATCCTGGAGAAAGTCTCAAGCCTCTTTCAAGAATAGCATCTGGAGGTGAAATGTCGAGAATAATGTTGGCCTTTAAAAGTACCTTAGCTTTTTTTGATAAAATTCCAACTATGATATTTGATGAAATAGATACAGGAATCTCTGGAAGAACTGCACAAATAGTAGGAGAAAAAATATTAAAGATATCTCTAGACCACCAAGTTATATGTATTTCGCATCTACCACAAATTGCTGCATTGGCTGATACTCATTTCCTTATAGATAAGAGCTCAGATGCAAATAAAACTAGGACATCAATTAATAAGCTTACAGAAGATGAAAGGGTAGAAGAGATGGCAAGGATACTTGGTGGAGTGGATTTAACTGATACAACCCTAAAGCATGCAAGAGAAATGATAGAAATGTCAAAGAAAATCAAAAAGACTATTGATTAGCTAGGTCTTTTGCTTTTACTTTACCTAAATATCTATATATGATATTATCATAATATGAAATAATGTAGTTCTAAAAAGGAGGAAAGCTTGTGAGTTATGAAGAAAAAACTATGAAGTCAGATAAGCTGTATGAAGGAAAACTATTTAATTTAAGAGTTGATACAGTAGAGCTTCCAGATAAGAAGTATTCTAAAAGAGAGATAATTGAACATCCAGGGGCAGTTTCTATACTAGCTATTACAGAAGATGACTGCGTGGTATTGGTAAGGCAATATAGAAAAGCTATTGAAAGAGCACTCTTGGAACTACCTGCTGGCAAAATCGAGATAAATGAAGAGCCAGTGGAAACAGCGAAAAGAGAGCTAAAAGAAGAGACAGGATTTACTGCTGAAAAAATAGAGTATTTACTTGAGTTTTATACTTCACCAGGATTTACAAATGAAAAGGTATATATATTTTTAGCAAAGGAATTAACACAGGGAGAGACGGATTTTGATGACGGAGAGTTCATCGAAACTGAGAAGATCCATATAGATGAATTAGTTAAGATGGTATATCTAGGAGAGATAGTAGACAGCAAGACTATCATAGGAATACAGTTTGCAAAGAGAATATTAGATAAAAAATAAGAAATTG
>JARICQ010000172.1 GCA_029264075.1 Tissierellaceae bacterium
CTAGTATTTTCATTTATATTTGGATTTTCATTTATGTTTAGCAAGGTGGTCCTTGAATTTATGAATCCAATTGAAATGATATCCTTTAGATTTATGCTTGCAGCAATCACTCTCTACCTACTAAAGTTAGTTGGACTGATAAAGATAGATTTAAAGGGAAAGAATATAAAGATAATATTACTTGCATCACTTGCAGAGCCTGTTGTGTATTTTATATTTGAGTCCTTTGGCCTAAGCCTTACTTCATCATCGGAAGCGGGACTTATGATAGCGCTTATACCAGTAATCACAGCGGTTTTGGGAGTTTTGATTTTAAAGGAGAATATAAAGCCCATACAGGTTATATTTATAATAATGTCTGTTGGTGGGGTGGTATTTATAAACTTGATGAGAGATGGATTAAGCTTATCGGGGAATTTTCTTGGAATTATATTTTTAACCATTGCTGTCTTTTCTTCAGGATTTTACAATATAGGTACAAAAAAAGCCTCAGAATCATTTAAGCCGATTGAAGTTACCTATGTCATGATGTGGGTTGGAGCTATTGCCTTTAATCTGATAAATACATCAATCCATCTAATAAATGGAACTATAAGGGAGTACTTCCTCCCTCTGATGAGTATACAGGCCATTATTCCCATAATTTATCTGGGTATTCTTTCGTCTATAGTAGCATTTTTCATGGTTAACTATAGTATTTCAAAGATGTCAGTGATTCAGTTTTCTGTTTTTGGAAATCTGGTGACCCTTGTATCTATTTTTGCTGGGGTATTTATATTGAAAGAAGACTTCTTTTGGTATCATATAGTGGGAACAGTCTTTATAATCCTAGGTGTTTGGGGTACGGTTTACTTTGGAGCCAAGGAGACTATGCCTAGATGGATAGAGAGACTAGAAGCAAGGGGAGAGAATATCTCCTTTTAGAGAAAACAATTAGATAGGATGTGAAGTAGATGACAGGATTTAAAGATTTAGGAATAAATGAAGATTTGGGAAAAGTTTTAGCTAAAGAGGGAATAGTCAGTCCTACTCCAGTACAGGAGAAGACGATTTCAGATATACTCTCGGGTCGGGATGTGGTCGCCCAGGCACAGACAGGTACAGGAAAGACCTTGGCCTTTCTGCTGCCAATGATACAAAAGATCGACCTAGAGAAACACAAGATTCAAGGGCTCATAATTACGCCTACTAGAGAACTGGCCCTGCAGATAACAAATGAGGCGAAAAAGTTTCAAGAGGCTCGTGATATAAAGATCTTGGCAGTATATGGTGGACAAGATGTAGAGGCTCAGATGAAAAAGCTAAAAGGAGGAATCCACCTAGTAATAGCTACACCAGGCAGGCTACTTGACCACCTTAGACGTGGAAATATAGACTTTGGTAAACTAAATAGTCTTGTACTTGATGAGGCAGATGAAATGCTTAGGATGGGATTTTTGGAGGATGTAGAGAAGATAATAGTTGGAACACCTAAGACTAGGCAGACCATGCTATTTTCAGCTACTATTCCAAATGAAGTTAGGAGTCTTAGCAAGAGATTTATGAAAGATCCCTTGCAAATTGAAATAGCAGCTAAAAATACTACTCTAGAAGAAATAGAACAAGTAGTCATAGAGACTAGCGATAGAAGGAAACTGGACAATCTATGTAGTTTGATTGATGAATATAGACCATATCTGGCTATAGTTTTTTGTCGGACAAAGAGAAGGGTAAAGTCACTCAATGAAGAGCTGCTCTATAGGGGATACAATTCAGGAGAGCTTCATGGAGACCTTAGTCAGGCTAAGAGAGAACGAGTGATTAGATCCTTTAGAGAGGCCAAGCTTCTAATACTGGTAGCTACAGATATAGTGTCAAGAGGTATAGATGTTGAAGGGGTAAGCCATGTAGTCAACTATGATATTCCAGATAGTGTAGACAGCTATATCCATAGAATTGGTAGAACTGGAAGGATAGGAAATCTAGGAATGGCCATAACCTTTGTAACTGATAGAGATAGGGATGAATTTGCCCTTATAAGGAGAAAGCTAAATGCTGATATAGGTCAAAAGGAAATGAAGAGAGAAAAACTAAAGCCTAGATCAAAGGATAATCATGTAAAGGATAGGTCTAAGGATGAAAGAAAAAATAAGAGAGAATATAAAAAGCCAGGAAAAAAATCATCAAGAGCTGGAAAATCAAACAGTCCCAGATACTCCTCTAAAAAGAAGAAAAAGGGCAAAAGAAAATAAAATATTAAAGAAAGGCCCTAGGCTTTTCCTAGGATTTTTTGTATGTGCCCTAGGAATAACTATGACTATCAATGCAAATCTGGGACTGGCACCTTGGGATGTGCTCCACCAAGGAGTGTCTAAGATAATAGGCATACCCATTGGCAGGGCAAATATAGTTTTGGGATTTTTGATAGTGACTATAAATGCTATCTTTGGTGAAAATATAGGAATAGGCACTGTTCTCAATATGATATTTGTGGGCTTATTTATAGATTTTTTGATATTTAATGAAATAGTTCCTATATTCAATAGCTTTCTTCCAAGCTTTATAATGATGCTGGCTGGTATGCTGGTACTTGGATATGGATGCGTACTATATATGGGTGTTGGACTTGGTACTGGACCTAGAGATGGTCTCATGGTAGCACTCACCAAGAGGACAGGAAAGTCTGTAAGGTTTGTGAGAAATTCTGTTGAAATCCTAGCTATTATAGCAGGTTATTTTCTGGGTGGGTCTGAAGGACTTGGTACAGCAGTCATGGCAATAACGGGAGGATACTTTATTCAATTTGCCTTTAAAACTACAAAATTTG
>JARICQ010000038.1 GCA_029264075.1 Tissierellaceae bacterium
GATTTTTTAGCAATGATTGTAATTGGTGGTCTAAGATCAATTCCTGGAACAGTATTAGGAGCATTTATTGTATTCGCAGTTCCAGATCTACTCTTAAAACAGATTCCATACTTCGATCAATTATCCTATGTATTTAATGGAGTCTTGATAATACTAGTAATAATGTTTTATCCAAATGGTTTAATCCATATAGTAAGAGATATAAGAGGTTGGGTTCAAAAAATTACAAAGAGAGGATAATGATATGGTTGAAGAAAAAGTACTAGCTGACGATGTAGTTTTAAGCGTTGAAAACTTATCTATTGCCTTTGGTGGATTAAAAGCTGTTGATGATTTATCTTTTCAAATAAAAGAAAAAGAAATTTTTGGCTTAATTGGACCAAATGGAGCAGGGAAGACTACGGTCTTTAATTGTATTACTCAGTTCTATAAGCCAGATTCGGGTAATATCTATTTTAGAGATAAGGAGGATAAGCTTGTAAACCTATTGGACTATCCAGTACACGATATCATAAGGCTAGGTCTTGTCAGGACTTTTCAAAATGTCGAATTAATAGGTGAGCTTAGTATATTAGATAATGTATTGGTTGGTGCACATATAGATTTTGAGTCAAATATATTATCTCAGGCTTTAAATTTACCTAAGGCTAGAAAAGAAGAAAAGACTTTAAGAGATATGGCAACAGAAATATTGAGAAAATTGGATCTAGAAGAGCGCAAGGATATGCTAGCAGGAGGCCAGCCTTATGGTGTATTAAAAAAAGTAGAACTTGCTAGAACATTGATGGCTAATCCAAAAGTGATCATCTTAGATGAGCCAGCAGCGGGGCTAAATGATACAGAAACTAAAGAACTTGCACAGACCATTAAAAAAATAAGTATTGATTTTAATTGTAGTATATTTTTAGTAGAACATGATATGAGGCTTGTAATGGATGTATGCGATACTGTTTGTGCCATTTCCTTTGGAAAGTTTTTAGCTATAGGAAATACTAAAGAAATACAAGAAAATAAAGATGTGCAAATAGCTTATTTAGGAACTGATGGAGATGAGTGAGATGAAAGATCTAGCATTGTCAATTAAAGGATTGAAAGTGAAGTATGGAGTTATAGAAGCTTTAAAGGGAATAGATATAGAAGTTAGAGAAGGCGAAGTAGTTGCACTATTAGGAGCAAATGGAGCCGGTAAAAGTACAACCTTAAGAACGATCTCTGGCTTAACTGAGGCTACAGAGGGCTCTATAAAGTTTTATGGCAAGGAGATTACAAAGCTTGAAGCAAATGATATTGCAAGCCTTGGGATATCACAATCTCCAGAAGGGAGGCAAATTTTCAGAGAGCTAACAGTAGAAGAAAACCTTAAAATTGGATGCTTTACGGTCAAAGATCATAAGCAAATAGAGGATAATTTTAAGAGGGTTTATAATTATTTTCCAGTTTTAAAAGAAAGAGAAGCTCAGATGTCATCCACCCTATCAGGTGGGGAACAACAAATGCTTGCAATTGCAAGAGCATTGATGAGTAGTCCCAAGATATTGCTACTAGATGAACCCTCCCTAGGCCTAGCACCTCTAATAGTTCAGGATATAATGAGGATTGTTAAGGAAATAAAAGAAGAGGGAACTACAGTTGTAATAGTAGAGCAAAATGCATCTCAAACTTTAAAAATTGCAGACTATGCCTATGTTCTAGAACTTGGGAAGATTAATATCCATGGAAAGGCTGAAAAACTAAAGGATGATCCAAGGCTGATAGAGGCCTATCTTGGATCTCACTAAAAAATAATGCCAAGGCATTAAAAAACAGGAGGGAATTTAGATGAAAAAGTTTATTTCTATATTGCTGGTACTAGTTCTTATATTTACATTAGCAGCGTGTACACAAGAAGGCGAGGAAAACCCAGTGGATACAGGCACAGTAGAAGGTGAAAGCCCAGCAGATGGTGATGAAGAACAAGCTCAAGGAGTTACCGATACAGAAATACTTGTGGCAAATAGCGCAGCAACATCTGGAGCATTTGCACCTGTAGGAGTACCATTTATCTCAGGTATAGAATCATATTTCGACAAAATCAATGAAGAAGGCGGAATTGACGGGCGTACAATAAGATTTATCCACCAAGATGATGAGTTTGATCCAATAAAGGGAAAGGCTATGCTTGCAAACTTTATTGAAGATGAAAAAGTATTTGCTATAGTTGGTCATTTTGGAACTCCTGTAGTTGGGGCAACCATACAAGACTTAAAGGATGCAGGAATCCCAGCAGTATATTTTGCAACAGGTATAGGACAATTATATAATGATAATGCAGTAGGTGAAGAAAGAGGAATCTTCCCAGTCCAGCCCATATACAAGACTGAAGGTCAAATAATGGTAGCTCGTGCAGTCGGGGACTTTGGAGCTGAGAAGATAGGTGTAATATATACAAGCGATGATGCAGGAAAGGACCTCCTTTGGGGAGCAGAGAAAAAAGCAGATGAGCTAGGGGTAGAATTAGTAGTTGAACAAGTTGCAGCTGGTGCTACAGATGTTTCTTCAGCAGTAACTACTATAAAAAATGAAGATGTAGACTTTATAATAGGTGCGGCAATTCAAGCTACAATACCTACAATTGTAAAGGAATTGGCAGCTCAAGGTGTAGATAAGGATGTAATCACAACCTATGTAAACGTAGCTCCTGTAATAGCAGAGGCTGTAGTAAATGAAATCTCAGGCAACTTTGATGTATATGGAAACGGCTGGGTATCATTTGAAGGAGAAAGAGCAGATGCCCTAGCGGAATATGCAGAATATACGCCTGAATATGCAGACAATGCCTATGCAATGACTGGTTGGATAGCTGCACATTTTTTTACTGAAGGATTAAGAAGACTAGAAGGGACCATAACTTGGGACAAGTACATGGACGCATTAGAATCTGAACCACTAAACAATCCATTTGGTGGACAAATAGACTTTGGCAATGGACTTAGGGCGGGAACTCAAGAGATGAATCTTTCAAAGATAGTGCATGATGATTTAGATGGCTTATGGGAAGTTGTAAAACCTCTTCAATCTATAGAAGGAATATTAGGAAACTAATATAGGGAATTAAGAAGAAAAATAGGCAGGGTAACCTGCCTATTCTAATACAGAATTGGAGGTAAATATGAGCTATAAAGAGAAAGTAATAAAAATAGAAGAAGCTCTGGCACTAGTTAAATCTGACTATCAAATAGTAACAGGCCTAGGAGCAGCGGAAGCCCAAGATTTTATGAATAATATCCACACAATAGGAGATAGGGTGAAAAATGTCACCATAACAAATTGTCTATCCATGTCAAATGGAGAATTTCTAAAAGAAGAATATAAAAACTCCTTTAATGTCGATGGTTGGTTCTATTCACCAGCCCTTAGAAAGGCTCATAAAAATGGAAATATATCATATATTCCCAATCATTTGCACCTAGCAGGAACTAAGAGGCTAGACCATATAAAGCCTAATATCTATGTAGGAAGTGGAACTATGCCTGACAAACATGGCTATATTTCTCTTTCCCTATCAAACACTTACGAAAAAAGAATGATTGAAGCAGCTGATATAGTAATATTGGAAATCAATCCTAACTACCCGAGGACTTTTGGAGATCTAGAGATACATTATTCAGAGATTGACTATCTAGTAGAAACAGACTACCAAGTACCTGAATTGCCAGAAGCTATTCCAAATGAAAAAGATATAAAAATAGGAAAGCTAATAGCAGCGTATATAAATGATGGAGACTGTATTCAGTTGGGAATAGGAGGAATACCCAATGCTCTAACAGAGGCTCTAGCTGACAAGAAAGACTTAGGAGTCCATACTGAAATGATGACCTCGGGTATGGTAAAACTTGCTAGATCAGGAGTCATCAATGGAAAGAAGAAAAACTTTCACAAGGGGAAAATCGTCTGTACCTTTGCCCTCGGAAATAGGGAGCTCTATGATTTTTTAGATGAAAATACATCTGTAATGATTTTAGATGGACATTATGTAAATGATCCAGATATCATAGCTAAAAATGACAATATGAAATCTATCAATACCAGTATAGAAATTGATTTAACTGGCCAGTGCTGCTCTGAATCTATAGGACCTATTCAATTTAGTGGTACAGGTGGGCAGGCAGATACAGCCATAGGAGCTCAAAAATCAAAAAACGGGAAGAGTTTTATTGCCCTATATTCAACAACCTCTATTAAAGACAAGGAGGGTGGGGATAGAAAAACCATATCAAAAATTGTCCCTATGTTAAAGCAAGGAGCAGGGGTCACCTTGTCAAGAAATGATGTAGACTATGTTGTGACAGAATATGGAGTAGCCAAGCTTAGGGGAACCAATATCAAGGAAAGAGTAGATAGATTAATAGAAATAGCACATCCAGACTTTAGAGAAGAATTGAGATCAGAAGCACTTAAAGTTGGACTCATATATGAAAAATAGGAGGTAAAAGATGAGTTTTTTCGATTACGATGGAAAGAAAATCTATTATGAAGCATATGGACAAGGAAAGCCCATACTTATCCTAAATGGGATCATGATGTCAACCTTTAGTTGGATAAATTTTAAAGATGCCTTAAGTGCTGAAAATCAATTGATCCTATTAGATTTTTTTGATCAGGGACAAACAGACAAACTAGAAGAACAATACACTCAGGAAGTTCAAGTAGACCTTATCCTGGCCCTTCTAGACCATCTGAATATAGATAAAATAAACCTAGTTGGAATATCCTACGGGGGAGAGCTAGGCCTTCAATTTGCGGTAAAGTATGCAGATAGGCTGGATAGACTTGTACTCTTTAATACTGCAGCCAAGACTAGTCCATGGTTGAGAGATATTGGGAGGGCATGGAATTTAAGCAAAGATGACCCTCTAAATTATTATCTGACTACCATACCAATTATTTATTCACCGAAATTTTACAATGAAAATTATAAATGGATGGATGCTAGAAAGAATCTTTTAGTAGAAAAGGTTTTTAGTGATAAAATCTTTATGGATTCCATGGAAAGACTTACAATTAGCGCAGAGGGCTATGATGTCCTAGATAAACTAGGAGAAGTCAAAGCTGATACCTTGATAGTAGGAGCAGAAAATGACTATATAACACCTTTGAATGAACAAAAGATATTAAATAAAGGCATTGTAAATTCACAATTTGTCATACTTCCAGACACTGGCCATGGCTCAATGTATGAAAGGCCCTTGCTCTTTACATCCTTGATATTGGGCTTTGTAAATGTAATTCAGACAGAATATGGAATAGTAGACTAGATAGCTGTTCTGTATTGGGAAAGAAGGATTGCGATGAAAAATATTGAATTAAAAGAAATTACATTAATTAACGGGGAAACTTATAACTACAGACAGTATAAGGGTGGAGAAAAGACCATAGTTTTGATTCATGGCAATCTAGCTAGTTCAAAATTTTACGAGGAGCTTATAGATGGACTGCCAGAAGAATATACTGCATATGCAATTGATTTAAGAGGATGTGGAGGCTCTAGCTACAATAGACCCATAGACACCTTAAGAGATTTTACTGGAGATTTAAAGCTATTTGCAGATAAATTAAATTTAAAGAAATTTGATCTGTTAGGATGGTCCACAGGTGGGGCTGTAAGTATGCTCTTTTGTTCAAGCTATGGATATATGGTTGATAGATTATTCTTACTGGCCTCTGCTGGAATCACTTGCTACCATTCATATAGGATAGAAGCTGATGGAAGCAGGACCTTGTTAAAATCTAAAAAAGAAATACAGGAAGATAAGTCGAAAAAAGCATTACTTAAAGCCTTGGAAAAGAAGGATAAGAATTATTACAAAAAAGTATGGGATTCTGCAATATATAACAAGAAGAAGCCAAATCCAAGAGTATATGATGAACATCTAGAGGAGAGTCTACTCCAAAAAAACTTGATGGATGTCTACTATGGTTTGTCTAAATTTAATATATCAGATTATTATAATGGCCTAAGCATGGGAACGGAAGAAGTAAATAATATCAAAGCACCTACAACTCTGATCCAAGGGGAGGATGATCTTTTAGTATCTGTAGCTGAGGCTAGAGAGCTAA